>DASWDC010000241.1:0-5291 GCA_036395655.1 Actinomycetota bacterium
ACCGCGTCAGCCCCGCCCTGCCGTGGCTGCTGCACTGCCCGCCGCACAGCCTCAGCACCGAGGCGGTCGCGCTGATGCTCGGCCGGCTGCGCCGCGACCCCGACTTCCTCACCCAGATCCTCGGCGCCGACCCCCGCCAGGCCGCCACCCTCGCGCGCCGCTCCCAGGAGCTGCTGCGCGACGAGCGCCTGGTGTTCATCCGCTGGTGCCTGGTGATGGTCCGCTTCGAGCAGGCCATCTACCGCGACCCCGCCGCCGACCTCACCAGCGTCTGGTGGGACCTGGTCGAACGGCTCCAGGGCCTGCACCGCCCCGAGGGCCGCCAGCAGCCCGACTGGGCCGCCAAGATCCACCTCGCCCACGCCCCGGTCTACTACCAGAACTACGCCCTCGGCGAGCTGATGGCCGCACAACTCGACGCTGCCGTCCGCGCGGCCGCCGGCGGGTTCATCGGCCGACCCGAGGCGGGCGCCTTCCTCACCGAGCGGGTCTTCGCACCGGGCGCATCCTTCACCTGGTCCGGGCTGATCGAATCCGCCACCGGCCGCCCCCTCGGCGTCGAGGCATTTCTGGACGACTCGACGCGCGGGTGAGGCGGGAGGAGCGGTAGGATTCGGGCGGCGCCCAGTGGTGGTCGTCCCAGGCTGTCCCCGTTGGTTGACGGTTCCGGATGGCCGGTGGTATCCGTCAAGGCGAAGAACGTATCCACAAGGGGGTCAACCCGAAGATGACCTATACCATCGCCGAGCCGTGCATCGACGTGAAGGACAAGTCCTGCATCGAGGAATGTCCGGTCGACTGCATCTACGAAGGCGACCGGATGCTCTACATCCACCCGGATGAATGCGTCGACTGCGGCGCGTGCGAGCCGGTCTGCCCGGTCGAGGCGATCTTCTACGAGGACGACGTTCCGGCGCAGTGGAAGGAGTTCACCCCGGCGAACGCGGCCTTCTTCACCGAGGGCGACGACCCCCTCGGCTCCCCGGGTGGTGCGGCCAAGGTCGGCCCGCTGGTGCGGGACGCGGCGTTCATCGCGAACTACCAGATGCCCGAATAGCCCACCCGAAGGGCGGGCTGCTCGAAGGCTCAACTGGCGGCGGCCGCCGAGGTGGCGCCGCCAGCGCTCACTCCGGCGATCGGCAGCAGGCGCGGTGCGCCGCTGCCGTCGAGCGTGCCCGGCGCGATCGGCCAGCGCTCCCGGGAGCGGATCGCGAGCTTCGCCATGAGCGCGAGCGCGTTCGGGTCCTCCTCGCCGGGGCGCGCCTCCACGACGCCGGCCTGGATGGCGCCGTTGAGCCAGTCCTCGCCGCGCTGGGTGCGGACGATGGTGAGGGTCCAGCCGTCGCGCTGGCCGAGGCCGCCGGTGGAGATGTCGGCGTGCTGGGCGGCGAAGTCGGGACACTGCCTGCAGCCTTCGCGGGTGGCCGCCTGCATGCGCTTGAGGGGGATGTCGACCTGCTCGCCGGTGGAGCGGCGCCACAGCTGGAACTTCCCCTTGATGTTGACCTTGGCGACGTCCTCCAGCGGGATGCCGTACTCCTCGGTGATGACCTGCTTCATGCCCTCGTATTCGAACGACTTGGAGCAGAGCAGGCCGATGGTCAGCTCGATCCGCCGTGCGTACTTGTTGAGCCGGCGGGCCGCCAGGGTGCCGTTGATCGACGCCTGGCAGCTCATCCCGACCAGGGCGAGCCGCTTGAGGCCGCGCCGCTCCGCCTCCTTCATGGCGAGCGGGTTGGCCGCGTAGGTGTAGCGCGACCCGGCCGCCTCCAGCACCTCCGCCTGGTTGGTGGCCAGGAACGGCTCGCAGTCCCACAGGCGGGTGGTGGACAGCCGCGAGGTGAGGGCGCCCTCGATCCGGTCGGTCTCCAGGCCCCAGATGAGCAGCGCGGAGACCAGCCCGCCGTCCTGGCCCGCTGCCAGCACGGCGGGGTCGGCGGCGCGGGTGAGCCAGATGCCGCGGTGGATGCCGACCACCTCGTCGGCCTCCCGGGGGCGGCCGAACAGGGCCTCGTCGGAGTCGATCTCCCAGGCGCGGAAGCGGGGGCAGGCGCGGGTGCAGATGTCGCAGCCCCGCTCGCCGTGCACGCAGTCGTCGAAGGCGGTGCTCAGCTCGACGTTGAAGGGGTGGTAGCTGGTGGTGTGGTCGTAGTCGAGCACGTCGCGGGGACAGGCCATCACACAGGCCGCGCAACCCGTACAGAGGTTGGTCTCGACGACCTCGTGGTAGAGCTCGCGCCACTGGGTCTTGGCGGCATCACTCGCGACCATGCGGCCTCCGGTCGATCTTCGGTCGATTTTGGTGAGACTATCTTTCTACTAGGCTACCTGGACGGGGGTATGAACTCAGCTTGAGCCTCTTCCGATCGAGCGCGTCCGAGTCGGGGCGGCCGGTGGCCGTGCGGACGCGGACCACCACGACCACGATCGCCATCACCGTCGCGCTGGCGGTCTCGGCGCTGGCCAGCATGGCGTTCACGGTCGCGCTTCACGACACGTTCACGTCGGGCCTGGTGACCTTCGTGATGTTCGGCAGCCTCGCGGCGCTCAGCGCGGGGGTGCTCGCCTGGGAGGTCGCCTCACGCCGGGTCTGTCCGCGCTGCGGGACTGAGAGCGGCGATCCCGCGGCCTGCGCCGCCTGCGGCTACGACCTGCGGGCCCGCCCGCGCTTCGCCTGCACCGAGGGGCACCACGTCGCCTACGAGGGCGGCCTGTGCGACTGCGGCCGCCGGCTGCTGCCGCTGCGGCCGGTGGTGATCGCCGGACGCCTCGCGCGGACCTTCTGGCTGGCGGTCGCGTTCTTCCTCGCGTTCCTGGTGCTGGACGCGCTGCTGAGCCTCCACGGGAACAGCTGAGCCGCCTCCGCGGACACGAAGGGACGCCGGCCCCTGGGTGAGGCCGGCGTCCTGAGAGGGCACGGCCGGGCGCCCTCGCTCCGTACTGGCTATGTCCGCTAGGACGACGAGGATTGCGGTGGATTCTGCACCGTGACGATCCGCTTGGCGGTGTTGGTGCTGCCCGACTGCGCGCCGACCACCAGGGCGGTCTCGCCCGTCTTCAGGCTGGCCTCCGGCTGGGAGAAGTTCAGGAAGCCGTAGCGGGTGTCGCTGTTGATGGCGAAGGTCGTTGCGGTGTTGTCGGTGCTGGTGATGGTGATGCTCGATCCGGCGGTGTAGGCGCTGACCTTGCCGCGGGCGAGCACCACGTTCTGGGTGCCGTTCTTGGTCTGGACCGTGACCTCGCCATGCAGCAGCCGCCCGCCCAGGCCGCGGCCCAGGCCATGCCCGAGCTTCGGATGCTCGCCCTTGGTGGCGCTTCCGCTGGCGGACGGGGCGGTGGTGGTGGTGGGGGAGCTGCTGGTGGCCGCCCAGGCGACCCCGCCAGCGGACAGGGCCAGGACGCCCGCGACCACCCAGCCGAGCCACCCCATGTGCCTGCCGAGCCGTTTCATTGACTCACCTCTGCGACGGTTGACGGTGGAGGTTCCCTTCAAGGGCATGATCCCCGCCCTTGATCAGCGGAAGCGGCAGCGATTGTTCGGGCTTCGTAAGAGTTCGGGACGCCGCCCGGCGGTCAGACCCCTTCAGCCCTTCAGGCGCAGAAGTCGTCGGGTTCCAGCCGCAGCATCTCGACCGGTTCGCCGTCGCCGTTGGCGGCCAGATGCTGGTCGAACAGCAACGGAACGTCGGCCTCGGTGACGCCGCCATACCAGACGTTGTCGGGGACGACCAGCAGGCAGGGCCCAGCCAGGCAGCCCTCCATGCAGCCAGTGGCGACCACCTTGACGCTGGTGAGCAGGCGCTTGCCGACCTCGTCACGCAGCGCGTTGAACACCTCCGCCGCACCCCGGTCCAGGCACGACCCCTTCGGGTGGCCCGGCGGGCGCTGGTTGAGGCAAACGAAGACGTATTTTTGTGGCTGGGCCAATTGCTCGGCGCTCCTCGGTGCCCGGTTCTTCTCGGCCAGGCTACCGGTGGTTGTCGATTTCGGGGGGTGCCCGTTCGTCGCTCCCGGCTACCATGGCGCCATGGACAGCCAAGCAGGGACGTTGGGCAGGGAGGAGCAGCGTGAGCTGCTCAAATCGGCGAAGGTGATCGCCGTGGTGGGGCTGTCGCACAACCCCGAGCGACCCTCCAACCAGGTCGCCTGGTACCTGCACCATCAGGGCTACGAGCTGTACGGGGTCAACCCCAGGCTCGCCGGCCAGGACGTGTCCGGCATCCCGGTGGTCGCCAGCCTCGCCGAGGTGCCCAAGCCGATCGACATTGTGGACGTGTTCCGCCGGGCCGAGTACACCCCGGACGTCGCCAGGGAGGCCGTCGCGGTCGGCGCCCGCGCGCTCTGGCTCCAGCTCGGCATCCGCAACCCCGAGACCCGCCGGATCGCCATCGCCGCCGGGGTGGACTACGTGGAGGACCACTGCCTCAAAGTCGAGCACCTGCGGCTGCTCGGCTAGCCGGCCGCCTCAGCCGAGCCCCCGGCGCGGCGCGGCGGGGGGGCGCCAGCCAAGGACCGACTCGGTGAGGCGGACCGCGCGGACGGTCGCGGCGACGTTGTGGACCCGGACGATGCTGGCGCCGTTGAGGACGCAGGCGACCACCGCCGCCAGCGTCCCCTCCAGGCGCTGGTCGACCGGGAGGTCGAGGGTCTCGCCGATGAAGTCCTTGTTGGAGGGAGCCGCCAGCACCGGGTAGCCGAGCGCGGTCAGCTCCCGCAGGCGTCTGACCAGCTCCAGGGAATGGGCGGTGGTCTTGCCGAAGTCGAAGCCCGGGTCGATGATCAGGCGCTCGGCGGCGACGCCGCGCCGGCGGGCCAGCTCGGTCCGCTCCGTCAGGAAGCCGGCCACCGCCGCGACCACGTCGGCGTAGACCGGCTGGGGGATGTGGGTGCGGGGCGGGCCGCCGCTGTGCATCACCACCAGGCCGGCGCCGGTCTCGGCGGCGACGCTGGCCATCTCCGGGTCGCGCAGCCCGAACGGGTCGTTGACCACGTCGGCGCCGACGTCGATGGCCCGGCGTGCCACCTCCGCGCGGAACGTGTCGATCGACAGCACCGCGCCGGTGCGGGCCCGTAGCACCTCGATCAGCGGCAGCACCCGGTCAAGCTCCTGCGCCAGGGGGACCTCGGGGCCCGGGGCGGCCTTGACGCCGCCGACGTCGAGCCAGTCGGCGCCCTCCTCCAGGGCACGGTCGGCGGCGTCCAGCGCCTCGCCGAACTGCCAGGTCGCGCCCCGGTCGTAGAACGAGTCGGGCGTCCGGTTGATGATCGCGGCCACCGCGACCTCGCGGCTG
>DASWDC010000242.1:0-4113 GCA_036395655.1 Actinomycetota bacterium
GAGCCACTTGAGGTAGAAGCGGTAGCCGTCGGAGGCGAGCACCTGGTATGGCTGTTTGCTCTGGGTGTTGATCACGGTGGTGGTGCGGTAGATCGCCCGCTGCATCGAGGTCACCACCGCCGTCATCGGGTTACCCATGTAGACGTACCAGAGCAGGTTGTGGAACCGCCCGAGCAGCTCCGACCTGGCCAGGCTCACCGAGTAGACGATCGGGGTGAGCCAGAACCACGCGATCAGGGCGATCTCCAGCAGGTGCTCGACGTCGCGGTAGCGCACGTTCAGCGACGAGGCGAGCAACGCCATCCCCCCGGTGAACAGCAACACCACCAGCAGCGCGGGCAGCAGCAGCACGAGCTGCGGCCCGAACGCGTGCCGGTAGAAGGCCACCAGGACGACCAGCAGCACGCCGAGCTGCAGCAGGAAGTGCACCCCCGCGAACCCGATCGAGGACAGCGGCAGCACCACCCGCGGGAAGCGGACCTTGCGGACCAGGTTGGCGTTGCCGATCACCGAACCCGTGGCGCTCAGGGTCGAGAGGTTGAAGAAGTTCCACACCAGCAGTCCGGACATGAACAGCACCCAGAAATCCGGGATGCCGTTCTTCAGGAACACCCCGAACACCAGCCCGAACACGACCAGGTACAGCAGCGGGTTCGCCAGCGACCACAGGAAGCCGAGCGCGGAGTTCTTGTACTTGACCTTGAGGTCCTTGCGGACCAGGTTGGCCAGCAGCTCCAGGCGAACGCGCGACTGGGCGATGGCCCGGATCTCGGCCGCGCTCTGTGCCGCGCTCTGCATGACGGTCTCTCTTCCAGCTCCGGGGGTGTCCAGGATTCAGGTTCAGCTTCAGGTTCGGGACGATTCCAATGGGATGGCGGGCGCGCGTCCCCGGTCGTGGCGGGGGGTTGGCGCAGTATACCCAGCGCGTCGAGCCGGGTCAGATGAGGCCGAGGCGCTCCTCCAGTTCGGCCCAGCGGGCCGCGAAGGCGGGCTCGGAGAACTCCTGGGCGCGGGTGGCCGCGGCGGCGGCGAGGCGTTCGCGGAGGGCGCGGTCGGCGGCGAGGACGCGGGTGTAGGTCTCCAGTTCTTCCAGGGTCGACCAGCGGTAGCCGTCGACGCCGTGGCGGACGATCTCGCGCTGGCCGGCCTTGTCGATCACCACGGGGACGCAGCCGTTGGCCATGGCTTCGGCGGTGGTGATGCCGAAGTGCTCGAAGACCCAGGGCCGGGTGCGTTCGTCCTCGCCGAGGCCGGTGGCGGTCCAGAAGATCGAGCTGGTGGCGAACAGCTCGTCGACCAGGGCGCGGGGCGCGTTGGCGTGGATCTGGACGGGAAGGCCCTCGGCCGCGCGGCGGACCTTTTCGAGGTAGGGCCGCTGCGCCGGGCGGCAGCCGCCAGCGAGGTGCAGCTCCCAGCCGTCGAGGCTGCCCTTGCGGATCATCTGGCCGAACGCCCGGACCTGTTCGAGCTGCTTCTTGGAGTGGCCCATGCCGGGCGGGAAGAAGCGGCCGACGGAGAGGATCTTGCGCGTCTTCGAGGCGGCGGAGGGCTGGTCGGGGACCCGGATCGGCGGGAACAGCACGTCGGAGTCGACTTTCCAGTACCGCTGGATCCAGGCCCTGGTGTACTCGGAGTTGGCGAGGACCCGCTGGTAGTGGTCGAGGAACGAGAGGTCGTCGGGGTTGCGCAGCAGCCAGGGGAAGCGTTCCCCGAGCCTGCGGCGCAGGTCGCGGTGGGCGCCGGCCATGTGGAGGCGGCTGACCGCGACGCCGAGGCTGCGCGGGTCGCCCTCGCCGGGGACGAACGTGTCGCTGCCGAAGGAGACCTCGTGCTCGCCCAGGTTGGGGAGGAGCGGGATCTCGTGGTGCTCGAACCGTTTCGGGTCGGCGGTCAGGGTGGCGAGCTGGGCGCCCCGCTCGTCGCGCAGGACCAGCTCGGCGGGTTCCGGGGCGCCGGGGCGGCCAAGGTCGAAGGCGATCCGGCGGCCCTCCCCGGCGGGGAGCCGGAGGACGCCGTGGCCGCTGGTCCACGCCCAGGTGCGCCGCCGGCCGCCTTCTGGCGGGAACCAGCCGTCGCCCCAGCCGACCAGGTCGGGCTTGCCCCGGCGGACCTGCGGGCCGAGCACGCGGGCGAGCCGGCGCCGCAGCCGCGACAGGTCGTGGTCGAAGGGGGTGGGGAAGTAGCAGAGGTAGAGGTTGTGCCGGGCCCGTGGCTTGACACGGCTCATGTAGGAGGCGTTGACGAACAGGTCGTAGGCGGCGCTCAGGCCGGCGAGCTGCAGGTCGCCCTTGTCCGGGACGATCCGGAGGTTGACCTTCGTGAGGTCGAGGCCGAGGTGGTCGCCGAGGATCTCCTTGCCGACGTCGTCATGGGCGATCAGTTCGACGTCGTGGCCCTCCTCGGCCAGGACCTGGGCGAGCATGCAGGAGTGCCGCTCTCCCCCGCCCATTGACGGCAGGAACCGGTTGTAGATTGCCACCTTCAAGGTTCGCGTCCACCTCGTCACAGTCGCGGTTCCGGTCGCCACGGCGACCGGACCGGTCAGCCCTTGGCGACGACATAGATCTCGTTGCCTTCGTACAGTCCCCACACCAGGTTGTCATGCGCGCGGCGCAGCGCGCGCAGCGCCTCCGAGGTCTCCTGCAGCCGGTCGCCGAGGACTTTGACCAGATGCGCCAGCTCATAGACCCAGGCGGCCTCGTGTGGGTCGACCTCCCGGCCCCTGCGGACGCTATGCGCGAGCGCTTCTGGAAGCTTACCCATTGCGTTGTCAACAAGGTCGCCAATCCCTGGATGAACGACCGGATCGGCGCTCAGGAATCGCGGCGGCGGCCCGGGGTGGTTCAGCGGGTTGGTGCCGGTGCCCTCCACCGCCAGGCCGGCCTGGCGGCAGAAGAACTCCAGCAGCGGCAGGTCGTAGAAGCGGACATGGGTCGGGTCGCGCCAGAAGTCATGGCTGAGCACCGCGTAGCATGCCGGGTTCGGCGTGACCGCCACGAACCGCCCGCCCGGGGCGAGCACCCGGCGGACGCCGGCCAGCAGGTGGGCGACCTCGTCGGGGGTCAGGTGCTCCACGAAATGCGCGCAGAAGACCCCGCCGTAGGGGCCGGGGGCGGGCTCCTGGTGGAGGTATTCCGCCGCGTCGCCGAGGACGGCCGCCTGGCCGGCGGCGGTCACCGCCTCGACCATGCCCTCGTCGGAGTCGACTCCGACCGCGTCGACCCCGGCGGCTTTCAGCAGGCCGAGGAACTCGCCGCGGCCACAGCCGAGTTCCAGCACCGGGCCGTGCCCGGTGAACATCGGCACGTAGTGCTTGAGGACCTGGCGCGTGTGCTCCGGGTCGAAACTCATGTGTGTGTAGTAGTCACTCTCTACCCGGGTCACCGGCCGATGACCTCCTCTGCGACTGTCCGCTATGACTGTCGGTGGGGCTGCTTGGCGCGGGCGAGCGCCAGCGACACCGCGCCGCGGGCGGCGAGGGTCGCGGCGACCAGGGGCGCGAGCAGGATACGCGGGTCGCGGGCGTAGCGCCTGCAGTAGAAGCGCAACGCGCTGCGGTGGTGGTTCCAGACCTTGCGGTAGGGGGCGCTGCGGGTGGAGCCGCCAACAGTGTGGTGCACCGCCGCGCGCGGCTCGAACACCACCCGCCAGCCGCCCCGCGCGAGCCGCAGGCACAGATCCATGTCTTCGAAATACATGAAATAGGACTCGTCGAAGCCGCCGGCCGCCGCGAACGCCGAGCGGCGCACCAGCATGCAGGCGCCCGACACCCAGTCGACCCCGACCGGGTGGGTCCGGTCCAGCTCGGTCAGGTGGTAGCGCCGGGTCGCCGGGTTGTCCGGCCAGGCTGGCGCCAGCAGGGCGTGCAGGGCACCCATCAGCAGCGACGGGAAGCGCCGCCCGGTCGGGTAGTCAGTGCCGTCGGGGTTGCGCAGCCTGGGTCCGACGCAGCCGATCCGCGGGTCGGCCTCGCCGCAGGCGACCAGGCGGGCCAGCGCCCCGGGCTCCAGGCGCGTGTCGGGGTTGGCGACCAGGATCCAGCTCGCCCCGGTGCTCGCCATACCGAGGTTGACGGCGCGCGAATAGCCGAGGTTGGCGTGGTTCTCCAGCACC
>DASWDC010000243.1:0-3597 GCA_036395655.1 Actinomycetota bacterium
GCTGCAGCCGCAGCGGGGGCAGCTCGGCGCCGAGGTCGGCGGCCACCCGCTCCATGGTGATGCGGACCAGGTTGTCGGGGCCGTCGGGGATGGCGTCGGCGCCGTCGCCGCGCACCGTGATGGTGGTGGCCTCCCCCTTCCCCGGCGGCGCGCTGACCCGCAGGGTGTCCCACCAGTCGAGCGCCAGGCCGAAGGCGTCGAACCCTGGCCCGAGGTTGGCGCTGGTGGCCGGGGCCCGGACGCGGAAGGGGCGGATCGGTCTGGTCATGATCTGCTCATCCGGAGCCCGGGTCGAGGCCGAGGGCGGTCGCGGCGGCGGCCGCGTCGACTGGCACGCGGGTCGGGGTGGGCGCGCCGGCCACCGCCCAGTCGGGGTCCTTGAGCCCGTTGCCGGTGAGGGTGCAGACGACCGCGCTGCCCCGTCGCAGGTCGCCCTTGGCGGCGGTCTGGAGCAGGCCGGCGACGGCGGCGGCCGAGGCCATCTCGACGAACACGCCCTCCTCCCGGGCGAGCAGGCGGTAGGCGGCCAGGATCTGCCGGTCGGTGACGGCCGCGAGCGCCCCGGAGGACTCTGCCACCGCCCGCAGGGCCTGCTCGCCGGAGGCGGGCCGGCCGATGCGGATCGCGGTCGCGATGGTCGAGGGTTTGGCCACCGGCGCGCCGCTCACCAGCGGCGCCGCGCCGGCCGCCTGGAAGCCGAGCATGCGCGGCCGCGAGGTCGCCCAGCCGGCCTCCAGCGCCTCGCGGTAGCCGAGCCAGGTGGCGGTGATGTTGCCGGCGTTGCCGACGGGGATGCAGTGCACATCGGGCGCGCGGCCGAGCGCCTCGACGATCTCGAAGGCGACCGTCTTCTGGCCCTGGATGCGGTAGGGGTTGACCGAGTTGACCAGGGTGACCGGGTAGTGCTCGGCGAGGTCGCGGGCGAGGGTCAGGCAGTCGTCGAAGGACCCGTCCACCGCCAGCACGGTCGCGCCGTGGACCAGCGCCTGGGCCAGCTTGCCGAGGGCGATCTTGCCGTCGGGGACCAGTACCGCGCAGGTGATCGCCGCCCTGGCCGCGTAGGCGGCGGCGGACGCGGAGGTGTTGCCGGTGGAGGCGCACAGCACCGCCCGCGAGCCCTCCTCCAGCGCCTTGGAGACTGCCACGGTCATGCCGCGGTCCTTGAACGACCCGGTGGGGTTCGCGCCCTCGATCTTGAGCCAGACATCGCAGCCGGTCCGGGCTGCCAGCACCGGCGCCGGCACCAGCGGCGTGCCCCCTTCCAGCAAGCTGACCACCGGCGTGGCCGCCGAGACCGGCAGCTGGTCGCGGTAGCGCTCCACGACCCCCGGCGAGGCCGCCGCCTGGCCCGTGATCGGGTTCATCTGCGCATCACCTGATCATCACCTCGTCAGCCTCCTCCCCCTCGACCCGCATCACGCTCTGCAGGTCGTTGACCACGTCGAGCTGGCGCAGACCGGCGAGGGTCGCCCGCATCGCGCCCTCCCTGGCCAGGTGGGTGACGAGCACGAGCTGCGCCTCGTCGCCCTTGCCGCGCTGCAGGACCGAGCGGATCGACACGCCGTGCTCGCCGAAGACGGTGGCGACCTTCGCCAGCACGCCGGGCCGGTCGGCCACGTCGAGGGCAAGGTAATACTGAGTGTCGACCTCGTCCATGCTGCGCACCGAACGCTCGTACAAACAGGTACAGCCAACGCCGCGGGCGCCTTGGAGGCGGTTGCGGGCCACCTCGACCAGGTCGCCGACGACCGCGGCGCCGGTCGGCAGCGAGCCGGCGCCCTTGCCGTAGAACATCAGCTGGCCGACCGCGTCACCCTCCACGAAGACGGCGTTGTAGGCCTCGGTGACCGAGGCGAGCGGGTGGGTGTCGGGGATCATCGCCGGGTGCACCCGGGCGCTGACGTCGCCGTCGACCTCCTCGGCGATGGCCAGCAGTTTGACGGTGTAGCCCATGCGGGCGGCGGCGGCGATGTCGGCGGCGGTCACGTCGGTGATGCCCTCGCGGTAGACGTCGCCGGCGACCACCCGGGCGTTGAACGCCAGGCTGGCGAGGATGGCGCACTTGGCGGCGGCGTCGAACCCCTCCACGTCGGCGCTCGGGTCGGGCTCGGCGTAGCCAAGCTCGGTCGCCTCGGCCAGGGCGTCCTCGTAGTCGGCGCCGGTGGAGGCCATGCGCCACAGCACGTAGTTGGTGGTGCCATTGACGATGCCGAGCACCCGGCGCAGGCGGTCCCCGGCCAGCGACTGCTTGAGCGGCGCGATGATCGGGATTGCCCCGGCCACGGCCGCCTCGAAGCGCAGATCCACGCCGCTCCGGTCGGCGGCGGCGAACAGCTCGCCGGCCCGGGTGGCGAGCAGCTCCTTGTTGGCGGTCACCACCGGCTTGCCCAGCTCCAGAGCCCGCAGGATCAGCGAGCGGGCCGGCTCGATCCCGCCCATCACCTCGACCACCACGTCCACGCCGGGGTCCTCGACCACCGCCGCCGGCTCGTCGCCGAGGATGGTGGGGTCGACCACCGGGTCCCGCTTCTTGGTCAGGTCCCGCACGGCGATCCGCCGCAGCGCCAGCGGCACCCCGGCGCGGTCACGGATCGGCTCGGCGTGGTCCGCGAGCAACCTGGCCACGCCGGTGCCCACCGCCCCACACCCGAGCATGCCGATCCCGACCGTGCCGCGCTCTGCCACGTCGCTCCTCCATGCGCCTCTGGGTTTGCCGCTGGACTGAGAATCCATCTTGCCGGACCAGGCCACGGCTTGCTTGGGTTATCCACAGGGCCAGGGGGATCAGGGGGATCAGGCCGGCGCCCAGGAGCCTCCGTAGGCGTCCCCGCCGAAGCCGTAGGTGCGCAGCAGCCCGTCGACCAGGTCGAGCAGCTGGATCGGGTCGAACGGCTTGGTCACGTAGGCCGCGACCCCCAGCTCGTCGCCGCGCTGCACGTCGGTCTCCTGCGCCCGCGCCGACAGCAGCACGATCGGCAGGCTCGCGGTGCGCGGGTCCTCTTTGAGCCTGCGGGAGACCTCCCAGCCGTCCAGCCGCGGCATCATGATGTCGAGCAGGATCAGGTCCGGCCGGAACATCGCCACCTGGAACAGCGCGTCCTCGCCGTCCTCGGCCACCTCGACGACGTAACCCTCAAGCTCAAGGTTCACCTTGAGCAATTGCTGAATCACGCGGTCGTCGTCGACCACCAGAATGCGGGCATTGGTCATGAAGCGAAACCAGGGTCCAGAATGGAGAGCGCTTGGTCGCTACCGCCTCGCGCAGCATAACATAGGCGGCCTGACCTGCATTTTCATAGACGGGAAGCCAACTGGCCGCCGGATGGTACCATACGCCGCGCACCCGATTGGACCCTCATCGGGCCCACGTAGCTCAGCGGATAGAGCACTGCCCTCCGGAGGCAGGTGTCGCAGGTTCGAGTCCTGCCGTGGGCACCACCCAAACCCCCACGTCAGCCGCCATGTCGGCACTCGCTTCATCCTGCGTCGAGCCCGTGTTGCCGCTGCCGGGCAGCAAACGGGCAGCAGTCGGCAGCACGATGGCCAGCCGCTCCTCGACCGCAGCGGTGATGCGCGCCTCCATCGCCGGGGTGGTGT
>DASWDC010000244.1:0-6103 GCA_036395655.1 Actinomycetota bacterium
GGCACACGAATTGCCAGGAGGCGTTTTTCGTGCTGGAGGGCGACGTCGAATTCGTCCTCGGCGACGGCGACGCCAGCCCGGTGCGGCACGGCCCGGGAACCTTCGTGCTTGTCCCCGGCGGTGTGCCGCACACCTTCGGAAATCCCGGACCGGGCCCGGCGCGGGTCCTGGTGCTCCACGCCCCCGCGATGGACCAGTACTTCCGCGAGCTGCGGGCGCTGTGGTCCGGCGACATCCCGCCCGACCGCGACACCGAACTGGACCTGATGCGTCGCCACGGCATGGAACCCGGGTAACCGACAAGTGGGAACGGGAGGTGGAGCAGGAGGAGTCACTCGACCCGGATCGCGCTCGGCGGCGGGGTGCTTGTCGGGTGGAGGCCGGCGTGCTCGGCGGCGCGGGCGAACCGGGCCGCGTCGCGGACGGCGGCGGCGCCCTGGTCGTTGTTGAAGTAGACGTACACGTCGGCCTCCGGGCCGAAGAGGTCGTGGAGGCGGCTGGCCCAGGTGGCGAGCGCCCGGTCGCCGTAGGACGGCGGCGGGCTGGCGGCGCCGTGGTGGAAGCGGAGGTAGCCCCAGGGGGCGGTGCGCCACAGCGGGGAGATCCGGTTGCCCCGGTCGGCGAGGCACAGCGCGGCGCTGTGGGCGTCGAGGAGGGCGCGGATCTCGTCGCTCCACCAGCTGTCGTGGCGCGGCTCGACCGCCACCCGGACGTGCTTGGGGAAGGCGCGCAGACAACGGTCGAGCAGCTCGGCCTCGGCCCGCAGATTCGGCGGGAGCTGCAGCAGGACCGGGCCGAGGGTGGCGCCCAGATGCTCGGCGTGGTCGAGCAGGCGCCGCACCGGCTCCTCGGGATCGTGAAGGCGTTTCACATGGGTGAGATACCGGCTGGCTTTCACCGCCATGACGAAGTCGTCAGGGGTGCGCTTTGCCCATGCGGCGAACGTATCCGGCGTGGGGAGCCGGTAGAAGGCGTTGTTGGACTCCACGGTGGCGAACTGGCTCGCGAAGTACTCAAGCCATCGCGCCTGCGGCAGCTTCTGGGGGTAGAAACGGCCACGCCAGTCGCGATACTGCCAGCCTGACGTCCCAACCAAGATGGGCATGTTGACCCCTGCCCACGGCAGTGAGCAGCGTTCTCTCAGCGTATTTTAAGGTTCAGCTGAAACCTATTTGGCGGTTAGAGACTGTAGCGGTCCCGCATGGTCGGGTCGTTTGGGTCGATCTCGCGCAGGTCGGTGTTGCGGAGCCGCTCGTTGATCTCATCGAGGTGGGTGCGGACCAGTTCCTTCTCGGCTTCGGTGATGCGTCCGCGGTGGGGTTCGCCGGCGTGTTCGAGGGTGGCGTAGTTGACCTTGCCGCGGGCGGCGCGGCCGGTGGCGGTAGTGGTGCCGGTGCTCTTGGCGCGGGTGCGGTGCTTGGCGATCAGCGCCTCCTGCACCGCGGATTCCATGACACCGGGCCCGGCCAGCAGGTTGAAGTCCTCGATGCCGACGGTCATGCGCTTGCCCTTGCGGGAGCCGGGGTGGAGCCATTCGACGGTGACGTAGCGCGAGGCGCCTTCGAGGGACTCGACTTCCTCGGGGAGGACCTCAAGGGTGACCGGCAGGTCCGAATATTCAGGGTGCTCATGGATGATGAGCTTCCCGAGCGCCTGCTCGTCAGCCTCCTTGCCTGAAATGTCCGAGACATGGACGACCTTCACTGCCATCAGGGTAGATTCCTCCCTCAATCCAAAAGGGATCGCTCGTTGGCTTGTGGCTTTACGCTAATCGAAAACGTGTCGGTAAGGCAACGTCAGCTGCACAACGGGGACCACGCTGCGAACAGATAGTATCGCGAGACACCTCGGTTAGGTCGTGGGAAGGCGGGATCGTGCCGGCGGAATCCGAAGGACCGCGTTCGCGAGTGCGTTCGCAAGTGCGTTCGCAAGTGCGTTCGCAAGTGCGTTCGGCTTGGCTCAAGTGGGTCGCCGCCGCGGTGGTTGCCGCCTTCTTTGCCGTGACGCTTTTCGCGCGCTGGCGGCAGGTCACAGCGGTGAAATGGCACCTTGGAGGGGGTTATTTCGTGGTGGCCTGCCTCCTGCTCGGCGCCTCCTACGCGCTGGTGGCCGCCCTGTGGGGGCTCGCCCTGCGGGCCGTCGCCGCCGTCAGGCCCCACCCGGTTGCCGGCGCCCGGATCTGGTTCGTGTCCAACCTCGCCCGCTATGTACCGGGAAACGTCTGGAGCTTCGTTGGCGCCGCCGAGCTGGCCCGGCGTGAGGGTGTGCGCCGCCGCGACACCCTGGCGGTGATGGCGCTGACCCAGGGCCTGTCGGTGGGGGTGGCCCTCCTGGTCGGGCTGCCGGTCCTGCTGGCGGAACGCTCGCGCCTGGGACGCCCGGCGCTGGTCGGCACGGTGCTGCTGCTCGCCGCCGTGGTGCTCGCCCTGGCGCTGTGGCGGCCGCTCTGGCGGCGGCTGGCCGTGCCGCTGCTGGCACGGCGCTACCCGGGGCTGCTGCCGTCCGAAGGGGGAGAGGGCGGGGGGCGGGTGCCGTGGCCGCCGCCCCTCACCATGGTCTGGCTGGGCGCTGGATATGCCTTCTACTGGGCGGTCACCGGGCTGGCGTTCGCGGCGCTGTACCGGAGCCTGTTCCCGCTGGCGGGCGGGGACGTGCCGCTGGTGGTGGCGGCCTACGCGGCGGCCTACGCGGTCGGGTTCCTGTCGTTGCTGACCCCGGCGGGCCTCGGCGTGCGCGAGGGGGTCCTGGTGGTCGCGCTGGCGCCCCTGCTGCCGGCCGGCCCGGCGCTGGTGGTGGCGCTGCTGTCACGGCTGTGGATGATGCTGTTCGAGCTGCTCGGCGTCGCCGCCGCCTGGCTGCTGGAGCGGGCCGGTCAGCGCCGCTCGTCGCGGCTGGACCCGGACCCGGCCCCGGCCCCGGCCCCGGACCCTGACCCGGCGCCGGGCAACGGCAGGCGGCGCTCCAGCTGATCGACCCGTTCTGAGACGTTCACCACCAGCTCGGCGAGGAAGCCGACCAGGACCACCAGCAGCCCCGCCAGCACAGCGATCCCCGCGACCAGCATCAGCGGCCGGTACTGGGTATGGCTGGAGAGGTAGCGCCAGGCCAGGTAGGCCCACAAGAGCACCCCGGCGCCGATCATCGCGGAGCCGATCGCGCCGAAGAACAGCATCGGCTTGCGCTGGAAGGTGAGCAGGAACTTGAGGGTGACCACGTCGATGAACGACACCGGCAGGCGCGAGAAGCCGAACTTCGAGCGCCCGCTCTGGCGCGGCTGATAGGGGACCTTGACCTCGCCGATCCGCCAGCCCTCGTCGAGCGCCAGCACCAGCATGTAGCGGTGCCAGGAGGAGCGCATCGCGAATCCGTCGGTGACCTCGCGGCGGAACGCCTTGATCCAGTTCATGTCGTGGACGTCCAGGCCGAACAGCAGGCGGCAGGTGACGTTGGCGAGGCGGCTGGCCAGCCGCTTGCCGTCGCGGCGGCCCTGGCGCCAGCCGCTGACCACGTCGAACCCCTCGTCCAGCTTGCCGAGCAGCAGCGGGATGTCCACCGCGGGGTCGGACTCCAGGTCGGCGGGCAGGAACACGATCAGATCGCCGGCGGCAGCCCTGAAGCCGCGGTTGAGCGCCTCGGTCAGGCCGAGGTTGCGGCGCTGGCTGACCAGGTGGACGCGCGGCTCACGGGTCGCGGCCCGGCGGATCGCGGCGGCGGTGCCGTCGGTGGAGCCGTCGTCGACGTAGACCAGCTCCCAGGGCCGGCCCAGCTCCGCGAACGCCTTGGCGGTCCGCTCCACGAAGGTGGCCACCGTGGCTGCTTCGTTGTGGGCGGGGACGACCACCGACACCAGGCGCCCGTCATGCTCCTCATGAAGGTCCATGCGCATGGGCCCATCATCGCAAGCGGGGGCGGCGGGCGGCCACTCGGCGTGCATCGGACTTCAGGGAATTGTCACTTGGGAGATCCGCGGAGGCCGCCGATACAGAGGGTGAGGCGGCAGGGACGGACGAATCGCCGCCTCGGAGACGCTCGGCTGGCTGGTCGCCGGTCGGCCAAGTCCAGTCCTGGTGGCGGCCCACGTGAGGAGAGGTGCGGATGGTGGGCCCACCGGCGCCGACCCTGAGGGGCGCCGGCCCGCCGGGCGATCAACCATTCAGCCGCCAAAGAACCCGCGGACGGTCGCGATCACATGGTCCTGCTGCTCCTCGGTCAGCTCGGGATACAGCGGCAGCGACAGGCACTCGGCAGCCCACGCCTCGGTGGCCGGCAGGGCGCCGCGCGCGTAGCCAAGGTGGCGCCAGGCCGGCTGCAGGTGCAGCGGGATCGGGTAGTGCACCTGCGCGCCGATCCCGGCGGCGCGACAG
This sequence comes from Actinomycetota bacterium, assembly GCA_036395655.1. GTDB lineage: Bacteria > Actinomycetota > CALGFH01 > CALGFH01 > CALGFH01 > DASWDC01. Next base: position 4,365 of record DASWDC010000244.1, read on the forward strand.
TGCGCCAGCAGCCCGTCGCGCTGGGCGCTGCGGACCACATACAGGTGCCAGGCGCTCTGCCGCCCTGGCGTGGCCGCGGGCAGGACCAGGTCGCCGACCCCCGCGAGCGCCTCGCCGTAGCGGGCGGCGCCGCGTGCCCTGGCGGCGTTGGCCGCCTCCAGGTGGGCGAGCTTGACCAGCAGGATCGCGGCCTGCAGGGTGTCCAGCCGCTCGCCATAGCCCGGTTCGGCGTGCTCGTACTTGGAGCTGCGCCCGTGGTCCCGCAGCCGCGCCACCTGATCGGCCCGCTCCTCGTCGTCGGTGGTCACCGCCCCCGCGTCGCCGAAGGCGCCGAGGTTCTTGCCCGGGTAGAAGCTGAAGCAGGCGAGCGTGCCGAGCGCCCCGGCCCGCTTCTCCGCCGCACCCTCCACCTGAAGGACACTGGCGCCGTGTGCCTGCGCCGCGTCTTCCACCACATGGATCCCGGCGGCATGGGCCGCGGCCGTGATCGCGGGCATGTCGGCGGGCAGCCCGTAGAGGTGGACCGGCAGGACCGCGGCTGCCTCGGTCTCGTCCAGCGAGGCGGCGAGGGCGTCGGGGTCCATGCCGCCGGTGGCCTTGTCGACGTCGACGAAGCGGGGGATCGCGCCGGCCTGGGCGATCGCCTCCGCGGTGGCGGTGAAGGTGTGCGCCACGGTGACGACCTCGTCGCCCGGCATGACCCCGAGGGCCAGCAGGGCGAGGTGGAGGGCGGCCGTGCCCGAGGCCACGCCGACCGCCCGCTGGGTGCCGCAGAACGCCGCGAACGCCCGCTCGAAGGCGGCCACTTCGGGGCCCTGGATGAAGGCGGCCGAATCGATCACGCGGTCGATCGCCGCCTGCAATTCGTCGCGCAGGACGCGGTGGCCCGCCCGCAGGTCGACCAGGGGCACGCGCAACTCGGCCATAGGTGTGGGTCCTCGTCTCTGGTGGAGGGTGTGGGGATCCTGGGCTTCTGGCATGGTGCACCCGGCCAGTCAGGTGGCGCGAGTGGGCCACCTCGGGCATGGCCCAGCGGGGCTACGATGGGCCATCTAGGTTCTGGTCGAGGGTTTCGACAGCTTCAATGCTTGCGTCGCGTTCGAGACTCACTTAGGCTGCGGAAGCCGTCGGCGGGGCTCGCGCCCGTTCCTCGCGCGAGGCGCGAGCACGCCGCGGCGCCTCCTCACCAATCCTGTCGTTCCCGCTGTTCCCGTATTCCCGTATTCCCGTATTCCCGTATTCCGCTCTTTCCGCTGGGGGACCCATGGCATGTTCTCGCGCAGGTCGAGTGCTTGCCAGGCGTAAGTGGTACCTGCTCGTCGCCCTCACCCTGACGACCTCGGCGGCGCTGCTGCTGACCCGGGCGACACCGCCGCTCTACCGCTCCGAGGCCACCCTGCTGCTCGCACCGCGGGCCAGCGCGGCGGGCATGCCGCTCACCCCACTCACCCCGCTCACCCCGCAGGTCATCGCCTCGCTGGCCGACGTGGCCAGCGACCGCGCCACCGCCCTGGCGGTGCTGCGCCGCTACGGCGCCGAGTTCCCGCTCACCACCACCGCGCTGCAGCGCAGGATCAGCGCCACCGCCGTCGACGGGACCCTGCTGCTGCGGGTCACCGTCTCGGACTCCGACCCGGCACAAGCCCAGCAGCTCGCCGACGCGGTCGCGACCACGTTCGCCGAACTGCTCCCGCGGCTGCAGGGCCCGGCCGTGCGCGCCAGCCTGATCAGTCCGGCGA
>DASWDC010000245.1:0-6516 GCA_036395655.1 Actinomycetota bacterium
TCGCCGCCACCCTGCTGCGGTTCGTGTTGTTCCGCAGCTGGGTGTTCCGCTCCGCAGCCGCAACCGCAGCCGCAACCGCGACCCCGCCCCCGCCCACCGCAACCGCGACCACCGCGACCCCCCCCGACCGCGGCAACCGCGGCGGTACCGCTGCCGCCTCCATCACCGTCAATGCAAAGGATCCACCCATGACCACCACGATCCCCAAGCCCACCACCTGGGGGGTGGCCGACCCGGCCGGCGGGTCCAGGCGTGCCGGGTTGCTCCGGCGCCTGGTCCGCGGCCGGGAGAGCGACCAGCCCTGGGTCCGCCCCGCGCTGCTGGCGCTGCTGGCAGCGACCGCGCTGCTGTACCTGTGGTCGCTCGGCGCCTCCGGCTGGGCCAACAGCTTCTACGCCGCCGCCGTCCAGGCCGGCAGCAAGAGCTGGAAGGCGTTCTTCTTCGGCTCCTCCGACGCCTCCAACTTCATCACCGTCGACAAGACGCCGGCCTCCCTGTGGATCATGGACATCTCGGCGCGGATCTTCGGCGTCAACTCCTGGAGCCTGCTGGTGCCCCAGGCGCTCGAAGGCGTCGCCGCCGTCGGGCTCCTCTACGCGGCCGTGCGCCGCTGGTTCTCGGCCGGGGCGGCGCTGCTGGCCGGCGCGGTGATGGCGCTGACGCCGGTGGCGGTGCTGATGTTCCGCTTCAACAACCCCGACGCGCTGCTCACCCTGCTGCTGGTCGCCGGCGGCTACGCGATGGTGCGGGCGGTCGAGGACGGCCGCACCCGCTGGCTGGTGCTGGCCGCGAGCTGCGTCGGCTTCGGCTTCCTCACCAAGATGCTGCAGGCCCTGCTGGTGGTGCCCGCCTTCGCACTGGTCTACCTGGTGGCCGCCCCGACGCCGCTGCGGCGCCGGATCGGCCAGCTGCTCGCCGCCGGGGTCGCCATGGTGGTCTCCGCCGGCTGGTGGGTGGCGGCCGTCGCGCTGATTCCCGCGGCGAATCGGCCCTACATCGGCGGGTCGCAGCACAACAGCATCCTGGAGCTGACCTTCGGCTACAACGGCTTCGGCCGCCTCACCGGCAACGAGACCGGCTCAGTCGGCGGCGGAGGACTCGGCGGCACCGGAGGCCGCTGGGGCACCCCCGGCCTGTTCCGCCTCTTCAGCGAGATGGGCGGGGAGATCACCTGGCTGCTCCCCGCAGCGGTGGTCCTGCTCGGCGCCGGCCTGTGGCTGACCCGCCGCATGCCCCGCCCCGACCGCACTCGCGCGGCCCTGCTGCTGTGGGGCGGCTGGCTGGTGGTCACCGGGCTGACGTTCAGCTACGCCGCCGGCATCATCCACCCCTACTACACCGTGGCGCTGGCGCCCGCGATCGGCGCGGTCGTCGGCATCGGCGCGGCGTTCTTCTGGCGCTACCGCTCCTACCTGGTGGCCCGCGCGGTCCTCGCCGCATCGCTGGCCGTCACCGGCTGGTGGTCCTACGTCCTGCTGGAGCGGGCCTCCGGCTGGCAGCCCTGGCTGGCCCCGCTGGTGCTGCTCGGCAGCCTCGCCGTCGCCGCCGTGCTGCTCGCCCTGCCGCACCTGCGCCTCGCCCGCCGCGCCGCCCTGGCGGTGGCCGCCGCCGGCCTGATCGTCGCGCTGGCCGCTCCCGCCGCCTACTCGATGGCGACCGCCGCGCAGCCCCACAGCGGCGCCATCCCCTCGGTCGGCCCCGCCAGCGCCGGCGGCCTCGGCTTCGGGCGCCCCGGCGGCGGCAACTTCGGCACCAACCGCCAGTTCGGCGGCACCCAGGGCCAGGGCCAGGCCCCAGGCGGCTTCGCCTTCGGCACCCCCGGCCAGGGACAGGGCAACGGCACCACCAACGGCCAAGGTCAGGCCAGCCCCTTCGGCGGCCAGGGCAACGGCAACGGCAATGGCAACGGCAACGGCGGTTTCGGCGGCCGGGGCGGCGTCGGCAGCCTGCTCAACGGCAGCAACCCGAGCAGCCAGCTGGTCGCCCTCCTGAAGCAGGGCGCCAGCGGCTACACCTGGACCGCCGCAGCCGTCGGCTCCAACTCCGCCGCCGGCGTCCAGCTCGCCACCGGCGAGCCGGTGATGGCCATCGGCGGTTTCAACGGCACTGACCCGACCCCCACCCTCGCCCAGTTCCAGCAGTACGTCCGCGACGGCAAGATCCACTATTTCATCGCCAGCGGCGGCGGCATGACGGGCGGCCAGGGCGGCTCCAGCACCTCCAGCCAGATCACCGCCTGGGTCGAGCAGAACTTCAAGTCCACCACCGCCGGCGGCACCACCGTCTACGACCTCAGCACCGCCAGCTCCACCAACACGGCATAACGCAAGAGGAGGTAGGTTGACCGGCCCCGGCCGTCCCAGCGGCGACCGGGGCCTTCCTTGTGCCCGCTACCGCCAGGGAGCTGCAGCAGCTTCTCCGTCTCCTCCGCGCCCGCCACCTCCAGGTTCAGGTCGTGGGCGAGCTGGACGGCGCGGTCGACCAGCGGGGCGTTGCCGTCGGTGAGCTTGCCTTTGCCCAGGTGGAGGGTGTCCTCCATGCCAGCCCGGGCGTTGCCACCCAGCGCCAGGCCAATCGCCGTCAGCGGCAGGCTCGCCCGCCCGACCGCGATCACCTGCCAGATCGCCCCCGGGGGCAGGCGGCGGACCATCGTGAGCAGGTTGTCGGGGGTGGCGGCCATGCCGCCGCGGACGCCCAGGACCATGCTGAACTGGAGCGGCTCGTCGAGCAGGCCCTCATCGAGCAGCCGCAGGCAGGCGTCCAGGTGGCCGGTGTCGTAGATCTCCAGCTCGGGCTTGACGCCCAGCTCCCGCATGCGGGCGGCGAGGCGGCGCACCCCGGCGGGCGGGTTGCGGAACTCGCCCTCCCCAAAGCTCATCGAGCAGGGGTTCAGCGTGGCCATGCGGGGCCGCAGCTCCACCAGCCGCTCGCGCTCCTCGAACGGGACCGACAGGCCGACGCCGGTGGACAGCTGGATCAGGATCGGGCAGCGCTCGCTGATCAGCTCCATCGCCCGGCGGGCGATGCCGAGGTCGGCGGTGGGCCGCTGCTGCTCGTCCCGGAGGTGGACGTGCACCACCGAGGCACCCAGCCGGTGGGCCTCCTCGGCGGCGGCGGCGATCTCCTCAGGGGTGGTCGGCAGCGAGGGGTTGTCGGCCTTGGTCGCGATGGGGCCGGTCGGCGCGACCGTGATGACAACGCTCATACGTCCTCCGAGGGGGCAGCTTGTTCCGCGACATGGTCGTATCATCCCGCATTGCGCGCGAGCGTAGGGCCACCCCAGGAACAGGTCAAGCGAGGAGGCAGACAGTCATGCGGCTTTCCCAGGTCGGTGCGCTCCTGGACCCGGCACCCCTCCCGATCGAGACCGGCTACGAACGCCTCCCCGACGGCGTCCTCCACGTCGCCGCCCGCACCGACCTGCACGGCTGCAGCGGCGAGATGTTCGAGTGGTGGTTCCGCTTCCGCCCCGACACCCAGCAGTACATCTGGTGGCATCCGGTCGACCACCAGTTCAGCGACTGGATCGAGACCCGCGAGGGCACCCACATCGGCTCCATATCGGCTCCATCCACGTGGTCGTCGAGGAGTTCACCGGCCTGCCCGCCGAGAAGCTCTCCATCCAGTTCCGCGACCCCAGCGAGTTCTTCGACCCCGGCGCCTACGCCGCCGCCCGCGCCAGCGGCGCGGTCAGCGGCGCCGTCCTCGGCCGCGTCGGCCTGAGCCACACCCCCGACCGCGAACCCTCCGGCGCGATCCTCGGCAGCCGCCTCCTGCACATCGTCCGCGACACCCCCTGGGGCGCCGCCCTCCGCAGCCACTTCTTCCTCGGCCAGGACCTCCCCGCCCAGGGCCTCTCACCCGCCGAGATCACCACCGCCTTCTCCGACGAGTTCGGCCAGGCCCTGCTCCAGCACGCCTACAACGAGTTCACCTTTCTCTCCCGCTTTCTGCCCAGCCTCTACATCGCCGAGAACCGCGACACCAAGCGCCCCGAAGTCCCCTGGTAGGGACCGCTCAGGCGGTCGCGGCGCCGAAGGCGTCCTCGACGGCGCGGCGGGTGACGAGCAGCGTCTCGGCGAGGCGCTGCTCGCGGCCGTGGAAGCGGAGGGCGGGCATGGGGACGCTGATCGCCAGGGCCGCGCCGGAGGAGGGGAGGACCGAGGTGCCGACGGCGCAGATGCCCTCGGTGTGCTCCTCGCGGTCGAAGGCGACGCCGGAGGCACGCACCTGGGCCAGTTCGGCCAGGAGCCGCTTCGGGTCGGTGACGGTGTGGACGGTGAAGGCCGGCAGCGCCGGCGGCAGCAGCGCGGCCAGCTCGTCGGGCGGGAGGGTGGCCAGCACCGCCTTGCCGTTGGCGGTGCAGTGCAGGGGGAACGAGGCGCCCACCGCCGACACCGCCCGCAGCCGCTGGGGCGCCTCGACCTGGTCCAGGAAGGTCACGTGGTCGCCGTCGCGGATCGACAGGTCCACGGTCTCGTCCAGCTCGCGGGAGAGCTTGTCGAGGAAGGGCCGGATCTCGGCGACCAGCCCGTGGCGGGCGCCCTCCGCCAAGCGGACGAACTCCGGCCCGAGCCGGTAGCGGCCCCGCCGGGTCCTGCTCATCACCAGCCCTTCCGCCTCCAGCGCGGTGAGGATGCGGTGCACGGTGGAGCGCGCCAGCCCCACCCTGGCGGCGAGCTCTGCCTGCGCCAGCCCGCCGGGGCTCGCCTGCAGCTCGCGCAGCAGCTCGGCCGCCCGTGCGATCACCTGGACGCCCGCCGCGCGCGACTGCCGCTCCTGATTGGACCGGTCCGTCCCCATGCCTGAAGCCGCCCCCCTTCACCGCAACTCCCACCGAGGGTGCCGCCGATGGCGAAAAGCCATGGGCAACACGGTACAGACTAGCCGTTCCCAGACTCCGGCTTGCTGGGGGTGCGGGGTCCCAGACCCTCGATGGCCTGCCGGACGATGCGCTCGGGGAGGTCGGGGCCCATCTCCCGCATCCGCCGGGTGAGGCGCAGGAACATCATCGGCCCGACGATCGCAGCGAGGGCAAGCTCCAGATCGAGATCGTCGCGGAGCTCGCCGCGCTGCTGGCCTCGTGCCAGCGCCTCCATCACGAGCTGGAAGCGTGGCCGTATGACCCGCTCCAGGTAGGCGACCCCGAACGGGGTGCCGGCCGCGAACTCCGGCACCATCCGGGGCAATGCCTCCCCAGCCTTGGTCTCGGTGAGGAAGTGGCGGGCCTGCCGCACCCCGGCGATCAGATCGGCCTGGACCTCGCCGCTGTCGGGCACCAGCATTTCGAAACAGCTCTCGATGGCGGCGAACACCAGCTCCTGTTTGGAGGGCCAGCGCCGGTAGACCGTGGCCCTGGCGACACCGGCCCGCTCGGCCACGTCCTCGATGCTCATGCCCTCGAAGCCCGCTTCGATGAACAGGTCGAGCGCCGCTTCCAGGATGGCCTCGTCGACACGGGCGTCACGAGGCCGCCCCCGCGGCCGCCGCGCGGACTCAGGTCGCATCCCCGCGGCCGAGCTCATGACCGCATCATTCACCCTCGTCGGCGGTGGCCGCCAGGGCAGCCTCCTTCTCCTCGTCGGCCGGCGCCGCCGCGACCGGCCGGCCGTCGCGGGCGGGCAGCAGGGTCAGCGCGACGATCGCGCCCAGCAGCGCCACCCCGGCGGCGACCAGGGCGACGTCGTTCATGGCGTGGACGAACGACCCCCGGGCGACCTCGGCCAGGTGGCGCCCGGCCGCCGCGCCGGTGGCGGAGCCGGAGGAGCCGAGCCGGCTCGCGACGCCCAGCGCCTCGCCGACCGAGTCGCGCGCGGCGCTGGCGGCGGGCCTGGGCAGCCGCGAGAGGGCGGGGGTGATCTTGTCGTGGTAGGCCGACGACAGCACGCTGCCCAGCACCGCCACGCCGAGCGCGCCGCCGACCTGGCGGGTGGTGTCGTTCATCGCCGAGCCGACCCCGGCCTTGGCCGGCGGCAGCGATCCCATGATCGAGGCCGTGGCCGGTGCCATGGTCGCGCCCATCCCCGCGCCCAGCACCGCCAGCGCCCAGCCGATCGGCGCGTAGCCGTCGCCGGCGCCGACCCGGGAGATGAGCCACAGCCCGGTCGCCACGATCACCAGCCCGGCGGTCACCACCAGCTTGGTGCCGGCGTGTTCGACCACCCGCGCGGCGAGCGGGGCCGCGACCACCAGCGTCGCCACCGGCAGCAGCCGCACGCCGGCCTGCAGCGCGCTGTAGCCGAGCACGAACTGCAGGTGCTGCTGCAGCAGGAAGATCATGCCGAACAGCGCGAAGAACACCAGGGTGATCGCCGCGCTGGCGGCGCTGAAGCGGGGGTTGCGGAAGAAGGCGATCTGCAGCATCGGGTGCTTCGCCCGCAGCTCCCAGCCGATGAACGCCAGCAGCAGGGCGCCGCCGGCCCCGAACGCCCACAGGATCAGCGGGTCGGTCCAGCCGTGGTTCGGCGCCTCGATGATCCCGTAGACCAGGCTCACCAGCCCGGCGACCGACAGCAG
>DASWDC010000246.1:0-4759 GCA_036395655.1 Actinomycetota bacterium
AGCTCCATGCTGGTCTTGTTGGGGTCGAGGCCCTCGTGCTCCTGGGCGTAGTAGCCGATCGCGGCCCCGTGGCCGAGGCGGACCTCACCGCTGTCGGGCTTGTCGACTCCGGCGAGGATGCGCAGCAGGCTCGACTTGCCGGCGCCGTTGAGACCGAGGATCAGCAGCCGCTCGGTGCGCTCCAGGTCGAGGCTGACGTCCTCGAAGATCATCGGCCCGCCGTAGGAGCGGCAGAGGTGTTCCGCCTCCAGCGGAATCCGGCCGCAGAGCGGCGGGGGAGGGAACTTGACCGCGACCTTGCGGCCGGAGCGCTGGACCGGGGTCAGCACCTTCTTCATGCGCTCGACGCGCCGCTCGGTGACCATCGCGCGGCGGGCCATGGACTCGTTGGCGTGGCGGTACTTCTCCACGAATGCGGAGAGGCGCTTGATGTCGCGTTCCGCCACCTTGCGGGTGCGGGCCTCGGAGGCGGCGCGGACTTCGCGTTCCTTCAGGTACTGGGTGTAGGTGCCCTTGTAGCTCTCGATCGAGGCGGTGATCGGGTCGAGCAGCAGCACCCCGGTGACGTCCGCGTCCAGCAGCGGCAGGTCGTGGGAGACCGCCAGGATGCCGCCGGGGAAGTCGGCGAGGAAGTCCGCCAGCCAGCGCTTGGCGTCGGTGTCCAGATGGTTGGTGGGCTCGTCCAGCAGCAGCGTGCCGGCCTGGGACAGCAGCACCCGGGCCAGCTCCACCCGCCGTCGCTCGCCGCCGGAGAGGCCCGCCAGCGAGCGGTCGAGGCCGTCGGGGGGCACGCCGAGGGAGGCGGCGACGCGGCGGGCCTCGGCCTCGGCGCGGTAGCCGCCCTCGACCTCGAACAGTTCCTGTAATTGGGAGAAGCGGCGGATCGCGCGGTCGCGGGCGCGCTGGTCCTGGCTCGCCTCGATGCGCCGGCGTGCCCGCTCCAGCTCGTCCCTGGTCTTGTCGAGGCCGCGGGCGGACAGCAGCCTGGCGAGGCCGGTGGACTCCGAGGTGGGCGGCGACTCCTGCGGCAGCCAGGCGAGCGCGCCGACGAGCTGCACACGCGGGTCGCCCTTGCCGCTGGCCCCGCTGGCCGTGGCGGCCTCGGCGAGGGTGCGCAGCAGGGTCGTCTTGCCGGCTCCGTTGGGTCCCACCAGGCCGACGACGTCGCCGGGGGAAATCGTGAAGCTCGTCTCGTCCACCAGGAGGCGGTGGCCGATCTCGACGGTCATGTCAGTGACGCGCAGCATCGCGAACGGGTTCCTTCAGTACTGAATCGGGTTGAGCGTGGCCGATCGTGCGGTTGGCGCCAGGTTCGGGTCAAGCGAATTCCCAGGCCACGAGCTTCCTTGCATGGTAGCGGAGCCTCGGTTACAGTCCCGCTCGAACCGTTAAAGCAATTCGAGGAATTCATCTACTTCAGCTAGGTAGAGTTGTTCTCTCTGTACCTCTACCCCCCAGGAGGAATACAGACGTGCGCTATTTCCGATTTCGTCCAGCTCTTCTCGTAGCGCTTGCCCTCCTCGTCCCGATGGGCGCGGCAAGCAGGGCAAGCGCAAGCACTGCCGACCCGACCGACACCGGCGACGTCACCCGCCACCACGCACAGGTCGACTGGGTCAGCGTCCGCTGTGTCGGTGACACGCTCACCGGTCTGGTTCAGGCGCGGGGAGCTCGCGGAGAGGTCCTGACGCTCGAGCTGCTCGAGCGGCAGCGCGACGGCGCGAAGTTCGTGCCGGCCGGCAGGGCGGCGCAGGTGACGCTGGCCGCCCGCAAACGCGGCAACAACCACTACCACTACAGCGTCGGGATCGGCGGCCTGAACGCCCGCGCCTACCAGGTGACGGTTCGTCCATCCCCGCGGGCGGCGCTGGTGCGCTCGCCGGTCGTCTCCGCCGCCGAGTGCGCCCCCGGTCCGGTGGTCCCCGAGGCCGCACTGCCGATCCTCCTGCCGGCCAGCATGCTGGTGAGCCTCGCCGCCGCCGGGGCGGTGGTCACCCGCCGTGCGCGCCGTGCGCGGCGGGTGCGCCGCGGCGACCCGCAGCCGACCTCGTCGTGACCGTGGCGACGCAGCCTGGCGCCGGCCCGATCGCTGAGCGCCAGGCTCTCCCATGGCTGGTGTGCGTGCCGCTCCGACTCGGGCTGCTGGTCGCGCTGCTGGTGCTCTCCTACCACTACTCGCTCGAGAGCCTCATCAAGGACTGGGACTACCAGGCTCCCCTCGCCGACCTGGCGCTGGTCCCGCCAGTCGCGCTCGGGCTGCTGGTCGCCGCGACGCTCCGCCACCAGTCGGTCGGCATCATGCGGCTCGGCCGTGCCGACCTGGTCATCGGCGGCGCCGGGCTGCTGATCGCCGCGGCCAGCATGCTGCTCGCTCCGGTGGTGCTGACCAACTACTACTGGGCGTTCCGGCCAGACCTGCTCAGCCTGCCGATCGCCACGGTGGCGGTGGTGGCGCTGCTGTTCGGCGTCCGCACCGTGATCCCCTTCGCCTTCCCGCTCGCCTACCTCATGCTCGCCTGGCCGCTGCCGCACGCCGTGATGCTCGAGCACGCCCAGCGCTGGCTCACCACCCTCACCACTGGGGCGCTCCGCCTGCTGATCGGCGTCGTGCCGGTGGCCAGGGTGGAGGCGGGCGGGCCGGACCTGCGGCTGTTCGTACCCCACGTCCCGGGGTTCACCGTCGGGGTCGCCAGCGCCTGCTCGGGGACGGGCAGCCTGCTCGGCTTCAGCCTGATCGGGCTCGCCGCCCTCTACCTGATCGACGGGCCGCTGCGGCGGCGGTTCGCCTGGCTCGCGGTCGGCGCGCTGGCCATCTGGGTCACCAACCTGCTGCGCGTGCTCGCCATCCTGGCGGCGGGCCGCCTGTTCGGGCAGTCCTTCGCCCTCGGCGTGCTGCATCCGCTGGCCGGGATCGTCATGGTGAACCTGACCTTCGCCCTGCTGGTCATCGGCCTGCCACGGTTCGGCCTGACGCGGCGCCCGCTGCGCGCGGCGACCCCGAGCGATACGCCTCTCACCGAGCCGGCTCCGCCCGAGCAGCGTCCCACCCCGCGCCAGCTCCTGCCCCGGCTGGCCGTGCTCGCCGTCGTCGCCGCCGTCCTCGCCGTCGCCAACGGCCAGCTCGCCATCGCCTCGGTGGGGTTCGAGCATGCCATGCAGCCGGTCAGCGCCACCTTCGACGCCCAGCCCCGCGTCGGCGCCAGCTGGATGGCGGAGCGCCTCGGCCAGATCGACGACGCCCGTACCTACTTCGGCAGCACCGCCACCTGGACCCGCTACCGCCTGACCCCGCTGGCCGGCGCCACGGCCGCGCCGCCGCAGCCGTTCACCGTGTGGGTGGACTCGATCGTCACCAGCGACCTGAGCGCGCTCGCCGCTCACCCGGTGCTGGGCTGCTACCGGCTGCACGGCTTCAAGGTGCTGACCGCCCAGCGGGTCACCATGGTCGCCGGCCTGATCGGCGAGCTGCTCGCCTACCGGCTTCCCGACGGCGACGTCTGGCATGCCCTGAGCTGGGAATGGCCGGTGCGCAACCCCGACGGCGGGATCCTGCAGGAGCGCATGACGCTGCTTGCCTCCAGCGACCTGCGCGCCGCGAGCCCCCTGCCCGGCAGCGTGGGTCAGGGCCTGCGCGCCCCCGTGCTCAGCGCGTTCAACTCGCTCGCCCCCAACCATGATCCCAACCCGACGCTCTCCAGGGCGTTGCTTCAGGTCGGGGCCGGCATCGTCGCCAGCCGTACGGATCTCTCCAGGGAGGGCTGATCAGTTGTGACCTCGATCGGGATCTATGCCATGCAGGGCGGGCTCAGGATCGTGTTCCTGGTCTATGGGATGCTCGTGATCGGGCACTTCCTGCTCCAGACCCTGTTCGCGCACCTGGCCTGGCGGCGCAGCCTGCGCGCCGCGGCGATCCCCCAGGCGTCCAGCTGGCAGCCGAGCGTCGACGTGGTCGTGGCCTGCTACAACGAGGACCCCGACCGGCTCGACGCCTGCTGCCGGGCCCTCCTGCGCCAGGACTACCAGGGGGAGGTGCGCGTCTACCTGGTCGACGACGGCTCGGGCAACCGCGAGGCCCTGGTGCCGGTCTACGAGCGCTACGCCGAGTATCCCGGCTGGGAGATCCTGCTGCCCGAGAACAACGCCGGCAAGCGCCACGCGCAGGACCTGGCGGTGCGGTTCTGCCGCAGCGACCTGATCATCACCATCGACTCCGACACCGAGATCGACCCGGACGGCGTCCGCGTGATCGTGCAGCCCTTCCGCGACGAGCGCGTCGGCGCGGTCACCGGCGACGTCGGCGTCTCCAACGCCTCGGCCAACCTGTTGACCCGCCTGATCCACATGCGCTACTGGGTCGCCTTCAACCAGGAACGCGCCGCGCAGGGCTACTTCGGCACGGTGCTGTGCTGCTCCGGCCCGTTCGCGGTCTACCGCCGCTCGGCCCTGGCCGAGGTGTGGTCGCGCTACATCACCCAGACTTTCCGCGGCATCGCCTGCACCTACGGCGACGACCGCCACCTGACCAACCTGGTGCTGTCGCGCGACTACCTGGCTCTGTTCGAGCCGCGCGCGCACGCCATCACCCACGCGCCCACCACCCTGCGGGAGTACCTGCGCCAGCAGCTGCGCTGGAACAAGAGCTTCTACCGGGAGCTCCTGTGGACGCTGCCGTTCCTGCTCCACCGCTCCAGGTACATGGTCTTCGAGGTGATCGTCCAAACGCTTCTGCCGCTACTCCTCACGCTCGCGATCGCGACGT
>DASWDC010000247.1:0-4414 GCA_036395655.1 Actinomycetota bacterium
CCCGGTGAGGAGCTTCCGGGCGGTCTCGCACCACTCGTAGAGCTGCTCCAGCGGCACCACGCGCTTGTGGGTGGCGATCTGGAACACCGAGTCACCGGAGGTGTAGACGATCGGGTCGCCGCTGGCGAGGTGCGCCTCGCCGAGCTCCTTGATGATCTCGGTGCCGGACGCGGGGCGGTTGCCGAGCACCCGGCGGCCGATCGCCGCCTCGAACGGCTCGATGACCTCGGCGGGGAAGCCGTGCGGGTAGGTCGGGAAGGGCGTTTGGAGGACCACGCCCATCATCTCCCAGTGCCCGGTGGTGGTGTCCTTGCCGGCGGAACGCTCCGCCATGCGGGCGACCACCCCGAGCGGCGGGTCGGCCGGCGGCACCCCGGCAACCTCGGTGAGCAGGCCGATCCCCCACGACCCGAGGGTCGGCAGCGCCAGCCCGCCGACGGCGGCGGCGGTGTGCCCGAGGGTGTTGGCGCCCTCGTCGCCGTAGGCGTCGGCGTCCGGCGCGGCACCGACCCCGAGCGAGTCGCAGACGATCACCGCGACCCTCATCCCTGGAGCGCTCACCGGCGCCCGGACCCCATGGTCCGTCCCGACCCGGTGGTCGCGCGCTTGCAGCTCATGCAGAGCCGCACCGCCGGCAGCGCCTCCAGGCGCTCCTCCGGGATCGGCTGTCCGCATTTCTCGCAGCGCCCGTAGGTGCCGGCGTCGATCCGGACGAGCGCGCCCTCGACCTCGACCAGCTGGGTGCGCAGCTTGCGGACCAGGGTGAGCAGGCTGGAGCGCTCCGCCGCCGCCTGGCCGGCGTCGGCGAAGCCCGCGTCCAGGTCTGGCTCCTCGATCCCCTCGGCGTCGGGGCGTGCCCCAAGCTCGCGGAGCTGCTTACGCAGCGCGCCCTGCTCCCCGGCCAGCCGCTCGCGCAGCTGCTGGGTCGTCTGCTGGTCCATCTTTGCTGCTCCTCTGCTGGCCACTAGGCGGCCGTGTCCAACACGCCGGACACGAGGGATCGAACTCGAAGGAAACGCTACAAGACCATCCAGGTCAACCGTATCGAGCAAGAATTTCTGGAGTGGGTGCCGTCCGCGCCCGCGGCGTCTGCGGCGTCCGCGCCCTCGGCATCCTCGCCCTGGGGTGGGCGCGCAGGTAGACCTCGCGCAGCCGCTCCTGCGTCAGCTTGGTGTAGACCTGGGTGGTGGCCAGGCTCGCGTGGCCGAGCAGCTCCTGCACGCTGCGGATGTCGGCCCCGCCGGCCAGCAGATGGGTGGCGAAGGAGTGGCGCAGCACGTGCGGGGAGACCCGCGCCTCAAGCCCCGCGTGGCGGGCGTGGCGCTGCAGGAGCTTCCAGCATCCCTGCCGGGTCAGCCGGCTGCCCTGCGCGTTGAGGAACAGCGCCGGCCCAGAGCGGACCCGGGCGAGCTGCGGCCGCCCGCGGACCAGCCACGCCTGCAGCGCCCGGCAGGCGGACCGCCCCACCGGCAGCAGCCGCTCCTTGGAGCCCTTGCCGAAGGCGCGCAGGCTGCCGTCCTCCAGGTCCAGGTCGTCGACGTCCAACGCGGTCGCCTCGCTGACCCGGAGCCCCGCCGCGTACAGCGTCTCGAGCAGCGCGCGGTCCCGCAACGCCAGCGCCGTGTCCCCGGCGACCGCGCCGAGCAGCGCCTCCACCTGCTCGACCGACAGCGCCTTCGGCAGTGCGACCGGGAGCTTCGGGGTGCCGAGCTCCGCCGACGGATCGGCGCCGGCGAGGTGCTCACGGACCAGGAAGCGGTGGAAGCCACGCACCGCCGCGAGGCTGCGCGCGACGCTGGTCGCCTGGTACGGGGTGCCGACCGGGGTGAGCGCCACCCGCAGCGCGCCGAGGAAGGCGACCAGGTCCTCCTCGCTGGCCGCGGCCGGGTCGTCGATGCCGCTGGAGGCCAGCCACGCGGCGTAGCGGCGCAGGTCCCGCCGGTAGGCGGCGAGGGTGTTGGCGGCCAGGCCCCGCTCCACCGCCAGGTAGTCCAGGTAGCGGCGGATCGCCACGTCAGCGGTGGTGGGCATGGCGGTCAGCCGTCGCCTTTGCGGCCGCCTTTGGCGACGCCGCCGGGGAGCAGGTCGGGGAGCAGGTCGGCGAGCGGGCGCCACTCCATGCCGTGGGCCTCAGCGACCGGCTGGTAGCAGAGCTCGCCCTGGTAGACGTTGACGCCCTTGGCCAGCGCCGGGTCGGTCCGCACGGCGGCCTCCAGCCCATGCGCGGCGATCTGGAGCACATAGGGCAGGGTGACGTTGGTGAGGGCATAGGTGGAGGTGTGCGGCACCGCCCCCGGCATGTTGCCGACGCAGTAGTGGACCACGTCAGAGACGACGTAGGTCGGGTCGGAGTGGGTGGTGACGTGCGAGGTCTCGAAGCATCCGCCCTGGTCGATGGAGATGTCCACCAGCACGCTGCCCGCCTTCATCTCGCTGACCATCTCGCGGGAGACCAGCCGCGGCGCCCGCGCCCCGGGGATCAGCACCGCGCCGATCGCCAGGTCGGCGGCGCGGATCAGATCCTCGACGGTCGAGCGGTTCGACATCAGCGTGACGATGCGGCCCTTGTGGATCGAGTCGACGTAGCGGAGCTTGTCGACGCTGGTGTCGAGCAGGGTCACCTCGGCCTCCATGCCGGCGGCGATCCAGGCGGCGTTCTGGCCGGCCATGCCGCCGCCGAACACCACCACCTTGGCCGCGCCGACGCCGGAGACCCCGCCCATCAGCACGCCGCGGCCGCCCTGCTCGCGTTCCAGCAGGTGCGCGCCGACCTGCGGAGCCATGCGGCCGGCCACCTCGCTCATCGGGGCGAGCAGCGGCAGGCGCCCGTCGGGCAGCTCCACCGTCTCGTAGGCGACCGCGGTGGTGCCGGCGCTGGCCAGCGCGCTGGTGACCTCGGCGCTGGCGGCCAGGTGCAGGTAGGTGAACAGCACCTGGTCCTTACGCAGGCGGCCGAACTCCTCCGCGATCGGTTCCTTGACCTTGAGCAGCAGGTCCGACTGGCCCCAGACCTCGTCGGCGCTGGGCAGGACTCGCGCGCCCGCGCGCTCGAAGTCACGGTCGGGGATCGCGCTGCCGGTCCCGGCGTCCTGCTCGATCAGCACCTGGTGGCCGGCATGGGTCAGCTCCCGTACCCCGATTGGGGTGATCGCCACCCGGTACTCGTGGTCCTTCAGCTCGCGCGGGATCCCGATGTGCATCGTGCGCGCCCTTTCCGTCAACCGGCCTCCGTTGGCCGCCCAATGTCAGTCTACGAGAGTGAACCCTTCCGGCGGCAGGGCCCATCTCCTCAGCGCGGCGTTCCGGCCGCGGCGTGGTCGTCAGCCGGGCCGCGCCGCGGCGCGGCGGGCGGGAGCGTCCGGGGCGGGTCTTCCCGCCTGGTCGGACGTCCACACCCCGGCGTGTTTGAGCCCGTAGAGGGCGAGCGCGAGCAGCGTCTTGGCGTCGCCCGGCGGTGTGGCGGCGAGCGCCATCGCCTCCTCGAGGCCGAGCCGGAGGACACGCAGCTCGGCCTCCTCCCAGACACCTTTGGCGACCTTGCCCCGCTCCCGCGGCGAGAGCGGGCGCACGCCCTCCACCAGGAACAGGTCGACGACCTCGTCGCTCCAGCCGGGCGTGGTGTGGACACTGGCGAGCCAGGTGGCAGTGCCGCCTCCGACGCCCAGCTCCTCGGCCAGCTCGCGGCGCAGCGCCGCCTCCACCGCTTCGCCGTCGACGTCGTACTGGCCGGCGGCGATCTCGACCAAGCGCCCGCCGGGGGCGTTGCGCCACTGCTCGACCAGCAGCACCCGCCCCTGCTCGTCCACGGCCAGGCCGGCGACCGCGCCACGCGCCTCCACCACCTCGCGGGTGGTGGTCTCGCCGCTGGGACTGGCGAGGTGGTCGACCCGGACGCTGACGAGTTTGCCCTGGTAGGGACGGGTGCGGTCGAGGGCGCGGTAGGGGGGTTCGGGGGGCACGGTCCCGCGGCCGGAATGACGACGCGCCGATTCCACGGTTGCCGCGGGGCCCCCCGATGGGTCGGGGGGTTCGGGGGGCACGCCGGCCCGACGCTCCCCCTCCCCGCTGCTCACAACCGGTCGCCGTACCCGTCGCCGTACCCGTCGGCGCGCTCGGCCATGCCGTTGCTGTTTCGCGCCGACGGCGGGGCGAACAGGCCGGAGCCGGCCGGTGGGAGCAGCCCCGGCGGGCGGGTCGACGCGGATGCCGGGGCAGGCACGTCCGCCTCCCGCTCCCGGACGTCGACGATGCGCTCCTGCGGACCCCGGGGCGGAGCCGCCGCCGGGTGCGGGTCCTGCCGGGCCGCCGAGCTGGTGGGCGCGAGCGGTGCCCGGTCCGACGGCCGCCTGCCGTCCTGCCCCTGCCCGTCGCGCTGGGCGCCGCGCTGGGCGCCGCGCTGGGCGCCGCGCTGGGC
>DASWDC010000248.1:0-6454 GCA_036395655.1 Actinomycetota bacterium
CGGCGTGGGCTTCCACGCGGCCTCAGCGCCCTCGCACGGGATCGTGCCGATCTACAGGCTGCACAACCACACCACCGGCGACTACGTCTACACCGCCAGCACCGCGGAACGAACTTCGCTGACCCACGCCGGCTACGTCAACGAAGGCCCCGTCTTCTACGCCCCAACCACCCCAGCCCCAGGCCTCTATCCCGCCTTCCGCCTCCAGCGAGGCCTCTACCACCGCATCGCCTTCGGAACCCTGGCCCGCAACGACGCCATCGCGGCCGGCTGGCACCTGGAACACGCCATCTTCTACGCCCACCGCTGACCCAGCCAGCCACCCCACTCGACGCCCCGACCCCACTCGACACCTCCATAGGGGCGAGCTGTGAGCCCGCGCCGCCGGATCCACCCCGCCAAGGCGCAGGCTCACACCCGGGGTTCCCCTTCCCAGTACCAGCTCAGCCCGGTGAGGTTCGGCCCGGTGTGGGCGACCATGGCCGCGCCGAACTCGCCGATGAAGGCGGTGGCCGGGTCGGTGCCGAGTTCGGCGCGGACGGCGCCGAGCAGCGACTCGGCCTCGTGCGGGGCGAGGGCGTGGAGCGCTGCGACGTGTAGAGCCGCTGGCCCCCGGGGCCGGGAGGAGCGCCAGCGGGCGAGGATGCGGCGGCGGGCGGCCGCGCGGGAGAAGGCCGGGGCGCGCGGGTGGATGCCGCCGTGGGAGAACTCGAAGAGCGGCTGGACGCCAAGCAGGGTGCCGAGGCGGCCGACCGCCCTGGGGAGGCGGCCGCCCGCGACCAGCTGGTCGAGGTTGTCGAGGGTGGCGACCAGGCGCACCCGCCCGGCGGCGGTGCGGGCGGCGGCAGCGACCTCGCCGAGGGGGCGGCCCCGCTGAGCGGCCTGGGCCGCCGCGAGGACCACCAGGCCCTGGCCGCCGGCGGCCGTTCCGGTGTCGAGGACCTCGACCGGGCCGAAGCCGGGCCCGGAGGCACCAGCGGCCTGGCGGGCGGCGAGGGCGGCGGCCTGGTAGGTACTGCTCATCGAGCGTGCCACGGTGAGGATCAGGACGCCGTCGCCGCCGCGACCCTGGTCCTGGTCCTGGCTCCGCCTGATCGCGGCGGCGAAGCGGCCCGGCGGCGGGCTGGAGGTACGGACCCCGTCGCCGAGGCGCCGCACCACCTCCTCCAGCGGCACCGGCCCGCCGTCCCCGGCCGCGTGGCCGCCGATGGTCACCTCCAGCGGCACCACGGTCACCCCCCGGTCACGCGCCAGCTCGTCAGGGAGGGAGGCGGCGCCGTCGGTGATGACCGCGACGGTCACGATGCCGCCTTCGGGCCGTGCGCCCCGCCGGTCCCCCTGGGCTGGCCCTCGCGCTGCTCGGCCGCTGGTCCAGCCTCCCCCGCTGGCCCCTCGGCCGCGGCGTTGGACGCGGGGCTCCCCGACGCGTCAGGGACGGTTGTGGGCATGAAGGCCGCGCCGAGGACCATCACCACCCCGGCGCAGAACATCACCAGCGCGGAGGGCTGGAGGGTGCCGAGCAGCGGCACGCCCACCGGGCCGACCCACTGGGCGGCGAGGCCGCCGCCGATCGCGGCGACGCTCATCCCGACCCGCAGGACCACGTGGTAGACGGTGAGGCCGAGGACGCGCTGGTCGCCGGTGAGCGCCTCCTGGACGTAGGTGAGGCTGGCGACCAGCGCCGCGGCGCCCGCCGCGCCGAACGGGATCGCCGCCAGGTAGGCGAGCACCACGTGCGACAGCAGGCTCATCACCGCGAGGATCACGCCCATCGCGCCGGTGGCGAGCTTGATCGTGGCCAGGGTCGGCCCGTCCTCCTGGCGCTGCAGGAACGCCCACCCAGCCACCCCGCCGACGCCGAACAGCGCCACCATGCCGCCGAACTCCCCGGTGCTGGCGTGCAGCACCTCGCGCACGAACACCACCCCGAGCGAGAACAGCGCGCCGATGCCGACCACGGCGGTGACGGTGGCGGGCATGACCGCCCGCACGATCGGCAGGCTCAGCGCGGCCCGGATCCCGGCGAGGGTGTCCCGCCCCACGCCCTCCTCACCTTCGGCCTCGGCAGCCTCGGCGCTGGCGCCGGTCGCCGGGCCGAGCACCGCGAGGCGGCGGATGAAGGCGAACGACACCAGGTAGGTGGCCGCGTCGATCCACAGCGCGAGCGAGTTGGGGTGCGCGTCCAGCCACCCGTTCCAGCCGGTCGGGATCAGGGTGAGCAGGGCGAACGCCCCGGCGCCGATGGGGATGTTGCCGTAGGAGGAGCCGAGGATGATGCCGTTGGCGGTCGGCAGGTCGTCCTCGTCGACCAGGTCGGGGATGGAGGCGTCGCGCGCCGGCAGGAACACGATGTTGAGCACCTCCAGCAGGAAGGCCCACAGGTAGACCCACCAGGCGGCCCGCACCAGCGGCACCAGGGCGACCAGCCCGGCGCGCAGCAGGTCGGCGGTGAGCATGATGCGGCGCCGGTCCCAGCGCTCGGCCAGCCCGGCGGCGATCGGCCCGGCGAACCCGGCCGGCAGCAGGCGCAGCACCAGGATCACCCCGACCGCGGTGGCCGACCCGGTCAGGTCGAGGACCAGGGCCATCAGCGCGACCGTGCCCATCCAGTCGCCGAACGCCGACACCGCCTGCCCGATCGCCAGGGAGCGGAACCCGGGGCGGCTGAGGACGTTTGGCCGCTCCGCCATCAGGCCACGTCCCGGTCGTGCAGCAGGCGGGTGAGGTACACGCGCACCGCCGGCGACCCGGCCGGCGGGGGCGCGTTGCCGAGCAGCCGCTTGGCGAGCAGCGGCGCCAGCACCGCCGCCCCGGCCAGCGCGCCGGCACGGCCGTTGGTGCGGCGCAGCAGCGGGACCAGGGCGAGCTGCGCCGCCAGCGACCCGGGGGCGGCCTGGCCGGCGAGCTTGCCGAGGGCCATCCCGCCGAACAGCAGCGCGGCCCCCGGCGGCGCGAGCACCCCGAGCGCACCCAGCGACGGGGAGATCCCCCGGCCGCCGGCGCCGCGCAGGAACGGCGACCAGTTGTGCCCAGCGACGGCGAGCCCGGCCGCCAGTGCCGCCAGCTCGCGCCGCTGGCGGCCGACCAGCAGCGGGCCGACCGCGCCCTTGCCGACCTCCAGCACCCCAGCGGCGGCCAGGGGCCCCCAGCCCGCCACCCGGTACAGGCTGGTACCGGAGACCGTGCCGCTGCCGACCGCTCGCAGGTCGACGCCTTTGGTGAGCCGGGCGGCCAGGTTCGAGAAGGGGATCGCGCCGATCAGGAACGCGATGCCCAACTTGGCGGCGTCCTCGGTTCGCACTCGGAGACCTCCCTTTGCCTCCCCGGCAGCGAAGGGTAATCCCGCTAAACGTACCGGAAGACGTCGACATGACGACGACATGCCGAACCAACCGCGTAATGAGCTTGGCTCGATCCGCATGATAGGCCTAGGCTGGTTTTCGCCGAACGGATCGCCAATTCGCCTCCCATGGTCCGTTTGGTTGCTCGACGCGCATGTTGCCTTGCAGTGGCGATTCCGAATGGGGAAGCGGGCCTCTTGCCTGAATCGCTCGAACCGGCCATAAGTAGCTCCGCGGTCGGGTCAGAACACGGGGTAATGGCCAAGGCTGGCGGGGAGAACTTCCCTGTCGCCCCGGTCCTGCTCGGCCGGAGGCTGCGCGGCCACCTACTGGCCGTGTATGGCTTCGCGCGGCTGGTCGACGACCTGGGGGACGAGGCCAAAGGGGACCGCCTCGCCCAGCTCGACCTGTTCGAGCAGGACCTCGCGCGGATCTGGAGCGGCACCCCGCGCGACCCCCTGCTGGTGCGGTTGCAGCCGACGGTGCGGGAGTTCTCGATCCCTCCGGAGCCGTTCCAGCGCCTGATCGAGGCCAACCGGCAGGACCAGCGGGTCAGCCGCTACCAGACGTACCAGGAGCTGCTCGACTACTGCGTGCTGTCGGCCAACCCGGTCGGCCATCTGGTGCTGTACGTGTTCGGGAAGGCCACGCCGGAGCGGCTGCGGCTGTCGGACGCGGTCTGCACCGGCCTGCAGCTGGTCGAGCACTGGCAGGACGTGGCCGAGGACCTCGCCCGCGACCGCGTCTACCTGCCCAGGGAGGACCTGGCCGCGTTCGGCTGCGACGAGCGGGACCTGGCGGCGCTCCACGCGAGCGGGCGGCTGCGGAAGTTGCTGGCCTTCGAAGCCGGCCGGGCCGCCGCGCTGCTCGACGAGGGCGCCCCGCTGATCGGCCTGCTTACGGGACGCGCCCGCCTGGCTGTGACAGGCTTTCTCGCTGGTGGCCGCGCTGCCCTGGCCGCGATTGCCGACGCCGGCTACGACGTCCTGCCCGGACCACCGAAGCCGTCCCGCCCGAGGCTGGTGCGTGAGGCGGTGAGCGTTCTCCTGCGAAACCGGAACCGGAAGCGGAAGGGGAAGGGGTGAGCAAGTAGTTTGGACGTCTTCGAAGCCTACCGGCAGTGCGAGCGGGTGACCCGCGAACGGGCCCGCAACTTCTATTACGGCATCCGGCTGCTGCCCCCCGCCAAGCGAAGCGCCCTGTGCGCGGTCTACGCGCTGGCCAGGCGGGTCGACGACATCGGCGACGGGCAGCTCCCCGACGGCGAGAAGCTGGCCCAGCTCGCGACGGTCCGCGCCGGGCTCGGCAGCCTGGCAGGCGACCCCTCCGAGGCCGAGGGGGACGACGACGATCCAGTGCTGGTGGCGCTGTCGCACGCGACCCGGCACTTCCCCATCCCGCTGACCGCCTTCGGCGAGCTGGTCGACGGCGTCGAGCTGGACGTTCGCGGCACCACCTACCCGACCTTCGACGAGCTGGCGCACTACTGCCGCTGTGTGGCCGGGTCGATCGGGCGGCTGTCGCTGGGGGTGTTCGGCTCGGCCGACCCGCCCGAGGCTGACCGGCTGGCCGACGCGCTCGGCCTCGCCATGCAGCTCACCAACATCCTGCGGGACCTGCGCGAGGACGCCGCCGCCGGGCGTGTCTACCTGCCCGCCGAGGACCTGGCCCGCTTCGGCTGGGACCCGCTGGGCGATTTCACCGGGGGTCTACCGCTCGGCCGTCGTCGGCCGTCGGATGCTGTGGCCGGGGCCTCGCTCTTGAGCCCCCCGGACCCCCGGCGCTGGGAGCCGGACGAGCGGCTCACCGGGCTGATCAGCTTCCAGGCGGCCCGCGCGCAGCGGTATTTCAGCGAGGGCCTGGGCCTCGTCCCGATGCTCGACCGGCGCAGCGCCGCCTGCGTCATGGCGATGGCCGGCATCTACCAGCGGCTGCTCGACCGCATCACCCGGCGGCCGGAGCTGGTCCTGCGCCAGCGGGTCTCGCTGCACGCCTGGGAGAAGGCCGAGATCGCGGTGCGGAGCCTGACGAGGATGCCGGCATGACCGGCGCGGAGGTGGCCCCGACTGTCGTGGTCGTTGGGGGTGGGCTTGCTGGGATCACCGCCGCGCTGGTCGCGGCGGACGCGGGCGCCCAGGTGACCCTGCTGGAGGCGCGGGCGCGGCTGGGCGGGGCGACCTTCTCGTTCCAGCGGGACGGGTTGTGGATCGACAACGGCCAGCACGTGTTCCTGCGCTGCTGCACGGCCTACCGCTGGCTGCTGCGCCGGCTCGGCGCCGAGGATCTGGTCACGCTGCAGCGGCGGCTGGCGCTGCCGGTGGTCGCGCCCGGCGGGCGGGTCGGCTGGCTGCGGCGCGGCGCCCTGCCGCTGCCGCCGCCGCTGCACCTGGCCGGGGCGCTGGCCCGCTACCCGTACCTGAGCTGGCCGCAGCGGCTGCGGGTGGGCCGCGCCGCCCTGGCGATGCGGCGCCTGGACCCGGCCGACGAGGCCAACGACCGGCAGGCGCTGGCGCCCTGGCTCGCCGCGCACGGCCAGGACGCCGGCAGCCTGCAGGCGCTCTGGGAGCTGATCTCGCTGCCGACCCTGAACGCGCGGGCGGTGGACTCGTCGCTGGCGCTCGGCCTCAAGGTCTTCAAGACCGGGCTGCTGGAGGCCGCCGACTCGGCCGACATCGGCTACGCGCGGGTGCCGTTGCAGCAGCTCCATGGCGAGCGGGCCGAGAAGGCCCTCGGCGACGCGGGCGCGCGGCTCCGGACGCACTGCCGGGTGTCGAAGATCGAGCCGCTCGGCGGCCCGGAGGGCGGGTTCGCCGTCATGCCTGGGGAGGGCGAGCGGCTGGAAGCAGCAGCCGTGATCCTCGCGGTGCCGCACGACGGGACCGGCGGGCTGCTGCCCACGGCGGCGGAACCCGACCGGCTCGGGGCCCTTGGGGCACTCGGCAGCTCGCCGATCGTGAACCTGCACGTCCGCTACGACCGGCGGGTGACCACGCTCGACTTCGCCGCCGGACTCCGCACGCCGGTGCAGTGGGTCTTCGACCGGACCGCCGCCAGCGGGCTCGACCCGGCCTGGGGTGACGGGCAGCACCTGGCGGTGTCGCTGTCGGCCGCCG
>DASWDC010000249.1:0-4170 GCA_036395655.1 Actinomycetota bacterium
GAGGCAACCTACCGGGCGCGGCGCGGGCTCGACCCGGAGCGGCGGCTCGGCTGCCACGCGCGCATGGTCGGCGACCTGGTGATCGACGTGCCGCCCGACAGCCAGCTTCACCGGCAGGTGGTGCGCAAGCCCGCCGAGGCGCGCGCGATCGAGCTGGACCCGGTGGTGCGGCTCTGCTACGTCGAGGTCGAGCGGCCCTCCCTCGGCACCCAGACCAGCGACCACGCCCGGCTGCTCCAAGCCCTGGAGCGCGAATGGGGCCTGACCGGCCTGACCACCGACGCGCAGGTCGTCGTGGGCCTGCAGGCGGCGCTGCGGACCGGCGACTGGGCCGTCACCGTCGCCGTCCACGACGGCGACGCGGTCACGGCGGTCTGGCCCGGGTTCCGCGACCTCGCCCTCGGGATCGCCTTCGACGTCGGCTCGACCACCGTCGCCGGGCACCTCTGCGACCTCGCCACCGGCGAGGTGCTCGCCAGCGCGGGCGCGATGAACCCGCAGATCCGCTTCGGCGAGGACCTGATGAGCCGGGTCAGCTACCTGATGCTCAACCCCGGCGCGACCGCCGCGCTGACCCGCGCGGTGCGCGGCTGCCTCAACGACCTGGCCGCCACCCTGGCCGCCGACGCGGGCCGCGACCCGGCCGACGTGCTGGAGGTCACCCTGGTCGGCAACCCGGTCATGCACCACCTGCTGCTCGGCGTCGACCCGACCGAGCTGGGCGGCGCGCCGTTCGCGCTGGCCACCGACCAGGCGCTGCGCCTGCGCGCCGCAAGCGACCTGGAGCTCGCCGTCCACCCCGGCGCGCGCGCCTACGTGCTGCCCTGCGTCGCCGGGCACGTCGGCGCCGACACCGCCGGGGTGCTGCTGGCCGAGGCGCCCTACCAGCGTGGCGCCGTGTCGCTGCTGGTGGACGTCGGCACCAACGCCGAGATCGTGCTCGGCGGCCACGACCGGCTGCTGGCCGCCTCCAGCCCCACCGGCCCGGCGTTCGAGGGCGCCCAGATCTCCGCCGGGCAGCGTGCCGCCCCTGGCGCGGTCGAGCGGGTCCGGGTCGACCGCGACACCCTGGAGCCGCGTCTCCGCGTGATCGGCAACCCCGCCTGGTCCGACCAGCCGGGTTTCGACCCTGCCGCCGTCAGCGGGATCTGCGGCTCCGGGATCATCGAGGCGGTCGCCGAGCTGTACCTCGCCGGGGTGGTCACCGCGGACGGGGTGATCGACGGCGGCGCCGCCGCGCGCTCCCCCCGGGTCGTCCGGGACGGGCGCACCCATGCCTACGTGCTGCACGACCGCGCCCTCCAGCGGCAGCCGATCCTGGTCACCCAGAACGACATCCGCCAGATCCAGCTCGCCAAGGCGGCCCTGCACGCGGGCTGCCGGCTGCTGATGGACCGCCTCGGCGTCGACAGCGTCGACCGGGTCCGCCTGGCGGGCGCGTTCGGCGCCCAGATCGACCCGGTCCACGCCCTCGTGCTCGGCATGGTCCCCGACTGCGACCCGGCGGCGGTCAGCAGCGCCGGCAACGCCGCCGGGACCGGCGCACGGATCGCGCTGCTCTCCGGCCGCTCCCGCCACGAGGTCGAGGAGGCCGTGCGGCGCGTCGAGAAGGTCGAGACCGCCGTCGAGCCGCGCTTCCAGGAGCACTTCGTCGACGCGATGGCGATCCCGCACCGCCGCGACCCCTACGCCCGCCTCGCCCGAGCGGTGCCGCTCCCGGAGCGGGACCCGCGGGCGCGACCCAGAGCGCGGACCAGGACCAGAAGGAGGACCAGGTGAGCGACCAGGCCGAGCCGAGGGGACGGCGCAGCGGCGGGCGCGAGGGGCGCCGCGCCGCGCGGCTGCACGCGGTCGCCGAGCGGGTCCCGTTCCTCACCCGCACGATGGCCCCGTTCGAGGTCCTCTCCGAGGAGGGCCTCGCCCTGATCGAGCACAACGCCGACGTGATCCTGGAGCAGGTCGGCGTCGAGTTCCGCGACGCCGACGCGCTCGCCACCCTCAAGGACGCCGGCGCCGAGGTGGACGGCGAGCTTGTCCGCTTCCCTCGCGGCATGGCCCGCGCGCTGGTCCAGGCGACCGCGCCCCGCGAGTTCACCCAGCACGCCCGCAACCCCGCCAACGACGTCCGCATCGGTGGCGATGCAACGGTGTTCGCCCCCGCCTACGGGCCGCCGTTCGTCCGCGACCTGGACCAGGGCCGCCGCTACGGGACCATCGAGGACTTCCGCAACTTCGTGAAGCTCACCTACGCCTCGCCCTGGCTGCACCACAGCGGCGGGACGGTCTGCGAGCCGGTCGACCTGCCGGTCAACAAGCGCCACCTCGACATGGTCGAGGCGCACCTGCGCTGCTCCGACAAGCCGTTCATGGGCTCGGTCACCCACCCCGACCGCGCCCGCGACACGGTCGAGATGGCCCGGATCGTGTTCGGCGCCGAGCGGCTGGAACGCGACTGCGTGATCCTCAGCCTGATCAACGCGAACTCCCCGCTGGTCTGGGACGCCACCATGCTCGGCGCCGCCCGCGTCTACGCCGAGGCCAACCAGGCCACCCTGATGACCCCCTTCATCCTGGCCGGCGCGATGAGCCCGGCGACCGTGGCGGGCACCGCCGCCCAGACCCTCGCCGAGGCACTGGCCGGCATGGCCTACGTGCAGCTGGTGCGGGCGGGCGCCCCGGTGGTGTTCGGCTCGTTCGCCTCCTCGATGTCGATGCAGTCCGGCGCCCCCACCTTCGGCACCCCCGAGCCCGCGCTGGTGCTGTATACCCTGGCCGCCTGCGCGCGCCGGCTCGGGGTCCCGTTCCGCAGCGGCGGCGCGCTCACCGCCGCCAAGGTCGCCGACGCGCAGGCCGCCTACGAGTCCGCCAACACCATGCAGCCCACCATGCTCAGCGGGGTGAACTTCGTCCTGCACGTCGCCGGGTGGCTGGAGGGCGGCCTCTGCATGGGCTACGAGAAGTTCGTGCTCGACAACGACCAGGCCGGCGCCTGGCACGCCTTCGCCAAGGGCGTCGACCTGTCCCCCAACGGCCAGGCCCTGGACGCGATCATCGCCAACGGCCCCGGCCAGCACTTCCTCGGCTCCGCCCACACCCTCGCCAACTTCGAGACCGCCTTCTGGCGCTCCCAGCTCGCCGACGCCAACAGCTTCGAGCAATGGGAACTGGAGGGCTCCCGCGATGCCACCCAACGCGCCAACGCTCTCTGGAAAAAGACCCTCGCCGACTACCAGCCCCCTCCAATCGACGACGCCGTCGACCAGGAGCTGCGCGAGTGGATCGAACGCCGCAAAGCATCGTTCCCCGACTCGAATGTCTGAGTAGGATTATTCTCCTATAACCTACTCAAGACTTGAATGGGACGCGGAGGGCCTGCACGCATTCGGCCAATCTGCGATTCTGGCAAACACGAGCGGAGGAACGATTGGGCGAACAGGCGATCGAACAACTTGCGCGGCGGACGGCGCGGCTTGAGGACGAATTCACGAACATCCATGAAGCCCTTGCCAGCATCCGCTCGGTACAGGAAGACCACAGCGCGCAGCTAGCTGACCACGGCGTCCGCCTAGGGCGCCTTGAGGGCGGCCTCGACGAGGTAAGAGGCGGGGTCCGGACGGCGCTCGAGATCCTTGAGCGGATCGAGCGCAGGACCGGCGGCCAAGCCAACGGCGGTCAGACGCAAGCGCAGAACTAGGAGCTCACCTCAAGGGGGAGCGGCGGCGGCAAGCCAATCGGCCAGCCATGCGGCGAACGATGGGCGTACGAACAATCGGGTCGTGCTGGCGCGTTCCTGGAGCAGGACGGGCACGCGGGCCAGTAGGGTCTGCGCGCAGGCGCCCTCGCTCCAGACGCGGGGGTGCAGGTCGAGGGGGCAGCCGGTCGCCAGCAGGTCGAGGCGGTCTGCGCCGGTCAGGTCGGTGGCGACGCGGTTGGCGCTGACGTCGACTATGGAGTGGGGCCTTCCGTCGAAGGCGGCGTCCAGCAGGATCACCATCTTTCCGGCGTTGCCTTGACCGCCAGTTACCAGCCATTCGTCGGGGCCGAGCCACAGGGCCTCCAGGATCCCGATCCGTCCCCAGCTGTTCGGCTGGAGCGGGAGCTCGAGCGGTGGTGCGGGCCGACCCTTCGCTGGCGTCAGGTCTACCCGCAGGCTCACCTGGGAGAGGGCTG
>DASWDC010000250.1:0-3765 GCA_036395655.1 Actinomycetota bacterium
CCTGCTGCGGCGGGCGCTGGAGGCCGAGGGTGTCGAAGTCCGGCAGGTGCAGAACATCACCGACGTCGGGCACCTCACCGACGAGCGGTTCGACCGGGGCGAGGACCGCATGCTGGTCTCGGCCCGCCTGGAGGACAAGACGCCCGCCGAGATCGCCGAGCACTACACCCAGCGCTACCTGACCGACGCGGCGGCGCTGAACCTGGAGCCGGCCCACGCCCTCCCGCGCGCCTCCGCGTACGTCCCCCGGATGATCGAGCTGGTCGCGCGCCTGCTGGAGGGCGGCCACGCCTACCAGGCGGGCGGCAACGTCTACTTCGCGGTGGCGTCGTTCCCGGCCTACGGGAAGCTGTCGCGCAACACCCTCGACCAGCTCCGCGCCGGCCACCGGCAGGAGTGGGTGGACCCCCACAAGCGCCACCACGCGGACTTCACCCTCTGGAAGGCGGCCGGGCCGGGACGGCTGGTCAAATGGGACTCGCCCTGGGGCGAGGGGTTCCCCGGCTGGCACATCGAGTGCTCGGCGATGTCGCTCGGCGAGTTGGGCGAGCGGATCGAGGTGCACACCGGCGGGGTCGACAACGTCTTCCCCCACCACGAGGACGAGATCGCCCAGTCCGAGGCGGTCGTCGGCCACCCGGTGGTCGGCACCTGGGTCCACGGCGAGCACCTGCTCTGCGAGGGCCGCCGCATGGCCAAGTCGGCGGGCAACTTCTACGACCTGGAGGAGGTCCGCGCGCGCGGCCACGCCCCGCTGGCGGTCCGCTACCTGTTCCTGCAGGCTCGCTACCGCACCCAGCTGAACTTCACCTGGGAGGCGCTGGCAGGGGCCGAGCGGGCCCTGGAGCGCCTGCGCGCCCGGGTCGCCGGGTGGCCCCGCGCTCCGGTGCAGGGCGCGGGTGACGGCAACGAGGGACGCGCCCGCCGTTACCAGGAGCGCTTCCAGGCGGCGATCGGCGACGACCTGGACACGCCGCGGGCGCTGGCGATCCTCGGCGAGCTGGAGGCCGACGAGGCGCTCGCCCCCGCCACGCGGCTTTCCCTGGTCCAGCGGTTCGACCGGGTGCTCGGGCTGGACCTGGACCGCTCGGCCAGGTCCGGCCAGACCCTGCCCCCGGGAGCGGCCGAGCTGATCGAACGCCGGGAGGCGGCCCGCTCCGGCCGCGACTGGGCCACCGCGGACCGCCTGCGCGAGGAGCTGGCCGCTCTGGGCGTCGAGGTGGCCGACACCGGTTCGGGAACCACGTGGCGGCTGAGGACCTGACCCTGTGGACAACCCTCGGCCTCCACCCGCAGCAAGTCGTATGCTGCTAGGAGCATGTGAGCGACGGCCGTCAGGAGTGTGAGCGATGGGCTTGATGAAGCGATTTTCGATGATCTTCAAGGCGAAGGCATCGAAAGCGCTCGACCGGTATGAGGACCCCAGGGAGACACTGGACTACTCGTACGAGCGCCAGCTGGAGATGCTGCAGAAGATGCGGCGGGGCGTCGCCGACGTGGCCACCTCCCGCAAGCGCATCGAACTGCAGGCCCAGCAGCTGCAGCAGTCGGCGGCCAAGCTTGAGGGCCAGGCCAAGCAGGCCGTCTCCGCCAACCGCGAGGACCTGGCCCGGGAGGCGCTGACCCGCCGGGCCGCGATCGCCGGCCAGCTCTCCGACCTGCAGGCCCAGCACGACCAGCTCAAGGGCGAGGAGGCCAAGCTGGTGGACGCCTCCCAGCGCCTGCAGACCAAGATCGAGGCGTTCCGGACCCGCAAGGAAACCATCAAGGCGACCTACACCGCCGCCGAGGCGCAGACCAAGGTCAACGAGGCCATCTCGGGCATCAGCGAAGAGATGGGCGACGTCGGCATGGCGATGCAGCGCGCCGAGGACAAGGTCTCGATCATGCGGTCGCGCGCCGGCGCCCTGGACGAGCTGATGGCCTCGGGCGCCCTCGACGACGCCTCGATGGCCAACGACCGCCTCCAGGCGGAGCTGGACCGCTCCCTGGCCACCCCGGGGATCGAGGCGGAGCTCGCCAGGATCAGGGGCGAGATCGGCGGCGCCAGCACCACCGCCAAGCAGCTCGGCGCCCCCGCCGAGCACGCACCGGGCGCCTCGGTGCCGTCCGAGAGCGAGACCCCGGCCGAGGCTCCCGTCCAGGCACCAGCCCAGGAGGAGCAGCGATGATCATCCGGGTCGTGGGCGAGGGGCAGTTCGAGGTACCCGACGGCCACCTCGAAGCGCTGAACCGCCTCGACGAGGACCTGCTGAAGGCGTGCGACTCCGGGGACGAGGCCCGCTTCGCCACCGCGCTGGACGCGCTGATCACCAGCGTGCGCAGCGCCGGCAGCGAGCTGCCCGCCGACTACCTCGGCGCCTCCGACCTGGTCCTGCCGGGGCCCGACTCCACCATCGAAGAGGTCCGCAACCTCCTCGGCGACGAAGGGCTCATCCCAGGGTGAAGGTGAGACGCTGATGGCCACCCACTCGCGCTACCCCGCCGACCGGGGACTGGCAGCCCGCATGCTGCTGACCATGTTCCTCATCGGCCTGATCTATGTGGCGTTCATCGCCGTGCTGATCGCGATCCGCATCCCGGTGGTGCTGGTCGTGCTGATCGCCGGCGGTTTCCTGTTCTTCCAGTACTTCTACTCCGACAAGATCGCCCTGTTCTCGATGCGTGCCCGCGAGGTCTCCCCGCAGGAGGCGCCGGAGCTGCACGCCATCGTCGACCGGCTCTGCGCCCTGGCCGACATGCCCAAGCCGCGGGTGGCGATCGCCGACAACGACATGCCCAACGCCTTCGCCACCGGCCGCAACCAGAAGAACGCGGTGGTCTGCGCCACCACCGGGATCATGCGGCGGCTGGAGCCGCCGGAGCTGGAGGCGGTGCTGGCGCATGAGCTGTCCCACGTCGCCCACCGCGACGTGGCCGTGATGACCATCGCGAGCTTCCTCGGCCTGCTCGCCGGGTTCGTGGTCCGCTCGGCCATCTACGCCGGCGCCTGGGGCGGGTTCGGCGGCGGCTACGGCCGGCGCGACGACCGCGACAACACCGGCGCGATCATCCTGCTGGTGGTGCTCGCCTCGGCGATCGTCTACGCGCTCAGCTTCCTGCTGACGCGGGCGCTGTCCCGCTACCGGGAGCTGTCGGCGGACCGCTCCGGCGCGATCCTGATCGGCCGCCCGTCGCTGCTGGCGACCGCGCTCACCAAGGTCACCGGCCAGATGGGCCGCATCCCCACCCGCGACCTGCGCGCCGCCGAGCCGCTCAACGCCTTCTTCTTCGCGCCGGCGCTGTCGGCCGGGTTCAGCTTCTCGTCGCTGTTCTCGACCCACCCGAGCCTCGAGCGCCGGCTGGAGCAGCTCGCCAAGCTGGAGGCGGAGATGGGCCGGTACGCGTGAAGCTCCTCGACACGCTGCTCGGCCGGTCCAAACCCAAGCAGGCCAACCTCGACGCGCTGTTCGCGGTCAGCGGCGCCGCCATCACCTTGGAGGCTGGTGCCGGCCTGAAGCCGTCCGGCGAGGCAGCGGTCTGCTTCAAGCCGGCCAGCGGCGAGGGGTTCACCGCCACCTCGACCGAGCTGACCGAGCTGCTCGACCTGGCGGTCAAGGAAGCCGGCTCGACCCTGCGGGTGGAGGACGACCGCTACGGCTACCGCTGGGTGATCATCGGCGACCCCGACCTGGAGGACCTGGTCACCAGCGTCCATCTCATCAACACCACCCTGAAGGAGCACGGCTACGGCCCGCAGCTGCTCTGCACGGTGTTCGGCTTCAC
>DASWDC010000251.1:0-3981 GCA_036395655.1 Actinomycetota bacterium
AGGCACGCCGGCCCCCTCGCCCCGGTGATCTCTGCCCTGCTGGCCAAGTCACCGGAGGCCCGCCCGTCCGGCGCGCGCCTGCGCGGGCTGCTGCAGGTGGCCGAAGCCGGGGTCCAGGCCGGGGTCGCGACCGAGCCGCAGCCAGCCACTCAGCCGCTGCCTCCGCCGTCGATGGGGTGGCCCACCCGGCGGCGGGCAGATCGAAGGCCGTTGTGGATTGTCGGGGGCACGCTCCTCGCCTTGCTGGTCGCGCTCGTCGTCGCGCTGTGGCAGAGCGGGGTCTTGACCGGTCCGGAGACCAAGCCTCCGGCTCGCGGCGGCACGGCTTCCGGTGCATCCGGCGCAGGCTCCAACGCCGCGCAGGGGCAGCGGTCCGCGCCGACGACGACGCAGCCGGGACCATCGGCCAGCAGCCAGCCGCAAGGCTCCGACTCCGGCGCTGGCTCTGCCGCTGCCACCGGCAACACGCAGGCCGCGACGGCGACGCCGGTGACCCTGCCGACCAGCGAGCAGCCAGCGCCAGGGCAGCTCCTGCCGAAGTTCTGGACCTCGGCGACCAACCAGGCGGGCGGCTACAGCGTCGGCGTGCCGCAGACCTGGGACGTGAGCGCCACCGGCACCACCACCGACGTGGAGTGGCTCGGCGAGCGGACCTTCGAGGCGGCCTTCCAGGTCCAGGCGCTCCCCCAGACCCAGGCCCCGCTCCAGTGGCTGAAGGGACAGGCCGCCACGTTCGCCACCGACCACCAGTCGGACAGCTACACCCAGCTCAAGCTGACCAGCCACTGGAACTACAAGGGTCAGCCGGCGGCCGCCTGGGAGTTCACCTGGTTCCGCAATGGGGAGAAGACCCACGCGCGCTGGGTCGCCTTCCGCTCCGGGAGCCACACCTTCGCGGTCCTCTACCGCAGCAGGGACGTGTTCTGGCTGGGCGGCGGCTCGGCGGTGTTCCCGGAAGGCTTCGAGCAGGCGTTCACGCCGCTCGGGTGAGGGCCCGGCTCAGCTGACTACGCGCAGGCGGCCGCTCTCCACCTCATAGACGAACCCGCGGACCTGGTCGGTGTGGGGCACGAACGGGCTTGCCTTGACGCGGGCGACCGACTGGCGAACGTCCTCCTCCAGGTCGGGGAAGGCCTCGAAGGCGAACGGCGGCCGGACGCCGGTGTCGGCCTGGACCTGGCGCTTCAGGTCGTCGTCGGCGAAGGTGAGCATGCCGCAGTCGGTATGGTGGACGAGGATGACCTCGCGGGTGCCGAGCAGGCGCTGGGAGATCGTCAGCGAGCGGATCACGTCGTCGGTGACCGCGCCGCCGGCGTTGCGGATCACGTGCGCGTCGCCCTCGTTCAGTCCCAGTACCCGGGTCGGGATCAGCCGCGCGTCCATGCACGCCACCACCACGACCGGCTTGGCCGGCGGCAGTGGCAGGGCCCCCTTGTCGAAGCTCGCCGCGTAGGCCTGGTTGTTCTGGAGCAGCTCGTCGGTCACGCTCATGGCACGCCTCCTGGGCCGGGTCCGTCCGGATTTGCGAGTGTGCCCTACCTTACTCGGACGCCGGTCAGTCGGTCAGGCTCAGCGTCAGGGTCGGCGGCGGCAGCTGGTGCTCCCCGCTGAGCGGGACGATCGCGGTGCCGACGGCGAAGAACTCGATGACGTGGGAGCCCCAGCCGTGGGAGCGTTCCTGGAGCTGGACGCCGACGACGCCCTCGGCCTGGACCTCCTCGGCCTCGCGCTGCATCCGCTCCATGGCCAGCTCGCGGGCGTCGTAGAGGGCCTGGGTGAAGTTGGGCAGCTCCACGTTCTGGCCGACCTGGCGCATCGAGGCGAACATCCCCTGGTGGGCGACGTGGTAGACGCAGGAGCCCATCACCATCCCGACCGGGCGGTGCCCGGAGGCGAGCAGCGTCCAGAAGTCCTGGCCGGAGAGGTCGCTGGTGAAGGGGCGGCCGTTGGGGGCGCGGTGCAGCTCGCCGTCGCGGTGGCGGACCGCCGTGCCGATGGCGATGAACTCGGCCATGTGCTGGCCCCACTCGTAGCGGCCGATGTCGAGGCGAACCCCGACGACGCCGTCGGCGCCGAGCTGGTCGGCTTCCTCCTCCATGCGGGTCATGGCCAGCTCCCTGGCCTCGTACATGGCCTGCGACAGGACGGCCATCTCCATCGACTGCTTCCAGGCCGACTGCTGGTAGCCGATGTGGTAGATCGAGCTGCCCACCACCAGCCCGAGCGGCTCGAAGCCGGCATGCTTGACCAGCAGGAACTCGTTGACCGACAGGTCGGAGGTGAACAGGCCGCGCTTCATCTGCGCGAGGCGCTCGCGCCCGTGGACGGGCACCCCCGCGGTCGAGGCCGGGTCGTAGCTACTCATTGTTGGACTCCTGTCGTAGCAGCGCGGCCACGTTTGGTGGGAGGTTGGCCAGCTGTTGTGCCAGTTCCTGCGGCAGCCCGGCGGCGAGCCGCTCCTTCCTGCCGGCGCGCAGCGCGAGCGTGGGCGTCACGGTCAGGTCGGCCGCGTGGTCGCGCTGCGCGCCGATGGCGGTGCCGAGCACGTGGAAGGTGATGATCAGGTCGGTGCGCTTGCGGTTGTTCTGCTCGACTTCGCGTTCGCGCTCGCTCTGGTCGATCGAGACGCCGACGACCCCTGCCGCGCCGAGGGCCCTCGCCTCGGCGGTCACCCGGCCGAGCGCGACCTCGCGGGCCTCGTAGAGGGCCTGGGTGAAGTCACCGAGCTCCTGGTTGTTCCAGCCCGAGCCGAAGATGCCGCCCGACTGGGCCCACTGCGTCGACCAGCTCGGCATGACGTAGAAGACGGTGGAGGCGCCGACCACGCCGAGCGGCGCGTAGCCCGCCTGCCACAGCTTCCAGAAGTCCTGGCCGGAGAGGTCGGTGAGCGCCGGCTGTTCCGCTGGAGGCGCCCCCTCGATCCGCACCGCGGTGCCGACCGCGATGTACTCGATCGAGCCGGACGCCCATTCGTGCTGGCGGCGGGTCAGGTGGACGCCGACGACCGCGTGGGCGCCGACCAGCCGGGCCTCCTGTTCGAGGCGACCGAAGGCGAGCCGCCGGGCGGTGTTCCAGGCGTCGGAGAGGACGCCCAGCTCCTGCGAGATCCCGTCGGGCTGCCAGCCGGCCCCCCAGCCGCTGCCCCAGCTGCCGGGCATCTGCTGCCAGCCGACGTGGTAGACCGAGCTGCCCATCACCTGCGAGAGGGGCCGCAACCCGATCGCCGCGCCGAGGGCGAACTCGTTGACCGACAGGTCGGAGGTGAAGCTGAAGCCACCGCCGCCCGAGGAGCCCAGCGCCGCCAGGCGCTGCTGGGCCTTCAGCGGGAGGCCGCCGCGTTCCAGCGCCTCGCGGGAGGCGGCCTGCTCCGCCTCGGCTCGCTGGCGCGCCTCACGGTCGGGCGGCGCGGCGCCACCGGCGCCTCCTCGACGGAACAGCGGCATGGGCCTCCCTCTATTCCTGGGTCTGGTCCTGGCTGAGGAGGCGCTCCAGCGCGAGCCTCGACGCCTCGCTCCGCTGCGCCTCGCTGGCCAGGTCGCGGGCGAGCGCCTCGATCCACTGGTCCAGCGGGAGCTGCGCGCTCTTGAGCACGATCCCACGGACCACCGTGGCACAGCGGGTCTCGACCGCGCCGCGACGAGCGGCCAGCAGGTAGCGCCGGTCGCCGAGCTGGCATTCGATCCGCTCGACCCGCGTCTGCTTGGAGAGGAACCGCGCCGGGCGGCGCTCCACCTGGGCCCGGCCGGGCAGCGCCTGCTCCAGCTTGCCGGCGAGGACCTTCACGAACGTCTCCAGGTCACTGCTGGAGGCACGCAACGAGGCCGCGAGCAGCTCGAAGGCCATGCCCTCGTCCAAGCGTCGATCCTCCCCCGATTCGCTGTTGGCGACCTCGCTACCTGGCGGGAAAGTCTACTTCAGCGCCGCCATTTGCGTATGGGCGCTCCATACGGACGCATCCGCTGGCGACTTGTGATGTGGTCG
>DASWDC010000252.1:0-4628 GCA_036395655.1 Actinomycetota bacterium
CGCGCCGGGGGGTTCGGGGGGCACGGTCCCGAGATGCTCCTCGGCCTGGTCGGCGAACAGCTCCTCGACCCGCCCGGCACCCACGCCCTCCACGTCGTCGTCGCCGAGGTCGAGCTTCACCTGGACGGCGTTGCCGGTGAAGTTGTGCAGCGCGACGAAGGTGCCGCCCTCCCAGTCGCAGCGATGCGCGAGCACGCCGGGCTGGTCGGTGTCGAGCAGCCGCCAGCGGCCGAAACCGATCTCCGGCGCCTCGCGCCGCAGGTGGATCATGCGCGCGACCCGGTTCAGCAGCGAACGCGGGTCGCGCCGCTGGGCAGCCACGTTGACCTGCCGGGAGCCGAACGGCCCCTCGCTGACCAGCGGCGGCAGGAACTCGCCAGGGTCGGCGTCGGAGAACCCGCCGCCCGGCCGGTCGGTCCACTGCATCGCCACCCGCACGCTGCCCCGGCCGGGCGTCGACAGGTCGTCGCCGAGGCCGATCTCCTCGCCGTAGAGCAGCAGCGGGGTGTCCGGCAGGCTGAACAGCAGGCTGTAGGCCAGCTCGATGCGGCGCCGGTCGCCGTCCACCATCGGCGGCAGGCGGCGGCGGATGCCATGGCCGTAGAGCCGCATCGACGCCTCGGGCGCGAAGCGGCGGAAGACCTCCTCCTGCTCCGGTTTGGAGAGCTTGTCGAGGGTCAGCTCGTCGGCGTTACGGACGAAATTGACGAACTGGCCGATGCGCGGGACCTTCGGCAGCTCCTCCAGATGGTCGCGCAGCGGGCCGGGGTCCTCCCGCGCCAGCGACAGGTACAGGCCCTGGTTGAGCACGAAGTTCAGCAGCAGGTGCAGTTCGTCGCCGCGCTCCCCGAAGTAGTCGGTGAGCCGGTCGGGCGCGACGTTGGCCTCGCCGAGCAGGATCGCGTCGCCGCGGCGGCGCGACAGGAAGCCGCGCATGTCCCGCAGCGGCGCCTGCGGGTCATGGTCGGGGGTCTTGCCGGGGATCCCCGCGGTCTCGATCAGGAACGGCGCCGCGTCGATCCGGAAGCCGGAGAAGCCGAGCTGCAGCCAGAAGCCCATCATCTTGTTGATCTCCCGGCGGACCTTGGGGTTCTCAATGTTGAGGTCCGGCTGGAAGTGGTAGAAGCGATGCAGGTACCACTGGCCGGTGCCTTCATCGAAGCACCAGTTGGAGTCCTCCTCGCCGGGGAAGCTGACCCCCTCCGGCTCCTTGTCGGGCCGGTCGCGCCAGACATACCAGTCGCGGAACGGGTTGTCGCGGCTCGACCGGGCCTGCTGGAACCAGGGGTGCTGGTCGGAGGTGTGGTTGACGACCAGGTCGGTGATCACCCGCAGGCCCAGCTCCCGCGCGGTGCGCAGGCAGTCGACCACGTCGCCGAGAGTGCCGAGGCGGGGGTGGACGTTGTAGTAGTCGGTCACGTCGTAGCCGTTGTCCCTCCAGGGGGAGGGCATGATCGGCAGCAGCCACAGGCAGGTCACGCCCAGGCTCGCCAGGTACTCCAGCCGCTCGGTCAGGCCGGGGAAGTCGCCGATCCCGTCGTCGTCGGAGTCCTGGAAGCACTTGACGTCCACGCCGTAGATGACGGCGTTCTTCCACCACAAGTCGCTGATAAAGCCGGATCGCACCTGCATGAACCAAGCTTCCCCCCCGGACCCGGTGGTGAATCGGCCGGGAACGGGGGGGAAGCGGCCGGGGGGCCCGGCTGTGCGGCTGCGGTCAGCTCAGCTGGTGGACAGGCTCACGTCGGAGGTGAGCGAGGAGCCTCCTGCTGGCTGCGGCAGGCCGACGGTGAGGTTGACGAGCGCGGCGATCAGCTTGGGGCAGGACCGCGACGCGGTCGCCTTGGGGACGGCGAAGTCGTTGGCGACCAGCTTGCCGGTGAGCGGGCCGGGGAGCTGGCCGACCAGCGGCGTGCCGCTGAGCGAGCCGCTGGTGCCGGTGGTCAGGGTGGGCGTGAACGGCCCGATGCCGCAGCTGAACCCGAGGATCTTCGAGGTGGCGGTCACCGAGCCGGTCAGGGTGATGCTGGTGGTCCCGTCCGGGTTGCCGGCGACGGCGCCGTGGAAGTCGCTGACCGCGGTCACCTGCGTCGGGATCGACAGCAGCCCGAGGTGCAGGGTGAAGGGGTTGAAGGTGATGTTGTCCTGGGCGATGGTCGAGACCAGCCCGATGTTGGGGTCGAAGGTGACCAGCCCGCAGGCGCTGCCGCTGGTCCCGCTGGCGTGGGCGTGCTTGCCGATGGTCACGGTGCCGTTTGTGAGCGTGCTGGAGAACGGGATCCCGCCGCTGGTCGGGCAGGGCGCGGCGCTGGTGGAGGCCGAGGCGCCCACCGGCGCCAGCAGCATCGCGGCCAGCGCGAGCAGCGCCAGAATGGCCAGCCAGCGGATGCGGGGGTGTGTGGAGGGCTTGCCTGGTTGTGGTCGTGCGGGCATGCGCACCAACCTCCTCAGGTGGCGTGATCTTTAGTTACTGATCAGTAACAACCAAGCAAGCGAACAATACGGACGTTTCACGGGATCTGTCAACCCTTAGTCCTCGTCCAGCGAGTTGGGGGGGTGGCGGGTCCGCTTGGTGGAGGCGCGGCGGCGTTTGGCCTGCAGGCGGCGGCGGCGGGAGGCGGCGGTCGGTTTGGTCGGAGTGCGGTGCTTGGGAGTGGCCAGGGCGTCGCCCAGCAGCTCGGCGAAGCGCTCCAGCGCCGCGCGGCGGTTGGCGAGCTGGCTGCGCTGCGCCTGCGCCACCACCCGCAGCGTCCCGGTGGAGTCGACTCGGGAGGCGAGGCGGCGCAGCGCCCGCTCCCTGGCGGCGGGCGGCAGCGACGGCGAGCCGGCCAGGTCGAAGCGCAGCTCCACCCGCGAATCGGTGGTGTTGACGCCCTGTCCGCCCGGCCCGGAGGAGCGGCTCACCCGGAACTCCAGCTCGTCGACGGGGACCGTCACCTCGGGAGTGATCCGGACGACCTCCGCCATGCGTGCGGCCCCCGCTCAGGCCCGGTGGCGGGCCCAGGCGGGACCCTTCCCGCCCGGCCCCAGGCCTGACAGATGGTAGGCGGTGTTGATCAGCGGCACGTGCGAGAACGCCTGCGGGAAGTTGCCGACCTGGCGCCCGGCCTTCGGGTCGTACTCCTCGGCGAGCAGGCCGACGTCGTTGCGCAGTTCCAGCAGCCGCTCGAACTGCTCCCTGGCCTCGTCGTGGCGGTGCATCAGCGCGAGGTTGTCGGCCAGCCAGAAGCTGCACGCCAGGAAGGCGCCCTCGCCGGGCGGCAGGCCGTCGACCGGCTCGGCGGCGTCGGTCGGGTAGCGCAGCACGAAGCCGTCCTGGCGCAGCTCCCGCTGGATCGCGTCGACCGTGCCGCGCATGCGCGGGTCGGTGGCTGGCAGGAAGCCCACCAGCGGGATCATCAGCAGGCTGGCGTCGAGCTGCTTGGCGCCGTAGTACTGCACGAAGGACTTGCGGTCGGCGTCGTAGCCGCGTTCGAGGACCTCTTCGTGGATCTCGTGCCGCAACGCCCGCCAGCGCTGCAGCGGGCCAGGGCGGCCGAACAGCTCGACCGCCTTGACCGCGCGGTCGAGCGCCACCCAGGCCATCACCTTGGAGTGGGTGAAGTCCCGCCGCGGCCCGCGGATCTCCCACAGGCCCTCGTCCGGCTTGCGCCAGCAGTCCTCGACGAACTCGACCAGCTTGCGCTGGAAGTCCCAGGCGGCGTCCTCGTGCTCGATGCCGGCCATGCGGCCAAGATGCAGGGTGTCCATCACCTCGCCGTAGACGTCCAGCTGGAACTGGTCCACGGCGGCGTTGCCGACCCGGACCGGCCGGGCGCCCTCATAGCCGGGCAGCCACTCCAGCTCGTTCTCCAGGATGCGCCGCTCACCGGCGACGCCGTAGAGGATCTGCATCTGCTTGGGCGCCCCGGCGACCGCGCGCAGCAGCCACTCCCGCCACGCCTTGGCCTCGCCGACCAGCCCGCAGCTCATCAGCGCGTAGAGCGCGAAGGTCGCGTCGCGCAGCCAGCAGTAGCGGTAGTCCCAGTTGCGCACCCCCCCGAGCTGCTCGGGCAGCGAGGTGGTGGGCGCGGCGACGATCCCGCCGGTCGGGTGGTAGGTGAGCGCCTTGAGGGTGAGCAGCGAGCGGACCACCGCGTCGCGCCAGCCGCCCTCGTAGGCGAGCCGGCCGGCCCAGTGCGCCCACCACGCCTCGGTGTCGTCGACCGCCCGGAACGGATCGATCCTGCGGGGTCGCGGCAGGTGCGACGCCTGCCAGGTGAGCGTGAACGGCACCTGCTCGCCTTCGGCCACGGTGAACTCCGCCACGGTGGAGAGGTCCTCGCCGCGGAGCTCGACCGGCGTGTACAGCCACACCGAGTCGGGCCCGCCGATGGCGTGCAGGGCGTCCTCCCGGCGGCGCACCCACGGGACGATCGAGCCGTAGTCGAAGCGGATCCGCAGGTCCATCCGCATCGGCACGCGCCCGTGGATGCCCTCCACGACGCGGACGACGTCCGGGGCCTGCCCGCGCGGCGGCATGCAGTCGACCAGCCGCACGGTCCCCTCGCTGGTGCGGAATTCCGTCTCCAGCACCAGCGTGTCGCCCCGGTAGCTGCGCCGGACGCGGCGCGCCCGCCCGGCCGGCG
>DASWDC010000253.1:0-3907 GCA_036395655.1 Actinomycetota bacterium
GTCGAGGCCGGGCATGGCGCTGATCGCCGAAGTCAAGCGGCGCTCGCCCTCCAAAGGAGACATCCGCGCCGACCTGGACCCTGCCGGACTCGCCCGCGCCTACCAGCGCGGCGGCGCCGCCGCCATCAGCGTCCTCACCGAACGGCGCCACTTCTCCGGCAGCCCCGACGACCTGCGCGCCACCCGCACCGCCACCGACCTGCCGGTCCTGCGCAAGGACTTCATCACCACCCCCTACCAGCTCTGTGAGGCACGGGCCTGGGGTGCGGACGCGGTCCTGCTGATCGTCGCCGCCCTCGACCCCGAACAGCTCGCCTCCCTGCTCGCCGAGGCCGCCCTGGCCGGGCTCGACGCGTTGGTCGAGGTCCACACCCGCGCCGAGGCCGAAACCGCCGCCGCCGCAGGCGCGACCCTGGTCGGCATCAACGCCCGCGACCTCACCACCCTCACCGTCGACCCGCGCCGGTTCGCTGCCGTTCGCGGCGCCCTGCCGGCTGACGGGGTCACCGTGGTCGCCGAGAGCGGCATCCATGACCGCAACGGCGTGCTTGCCGCAGCCGCCGCCGGTGCCGATGCTGTGCTGGTCGGCGAGTCCCTGGTCCGCGCCGACGACCCGGCAGCGGCCGCCGCCGCGCTGCTCGGCCGGATCCCACCCACAGCCACACCCACACCATCACATCAGGTAGCGCCACAGGGAGATGGGGCCGCAGCCCCGATCGGAGGACATGATGGCTGAGCCGCGCAAGGTCCTGCTGAGCGAGGACGAGCTGCCCACGGCCTGGTACAACATCGTCCCGGATCTGCCCGTCAAGCCCGACCCCTACCTGCACCCGGGGACCCGGGAGCCGGTCACCCCCGACCTGCTCACGCCGCTGTTCCCGATGGCGCTGATCGGCCAGGAGGTCTCCACCGACCGCTGGATCGACATCCCTGGCGCGGTGCTCGACACCTACCGGATCTGGCGGCCGACGCCGCTGATCCGCGCCCTCGACCTGGAACGTGCTCTCGGGACACCCGCGCGGATCTACTACAAGTACGAAGGCGGCTCCCCAGCGGGCTCCCACAAGCCCAACACCGCCGTCGCCCAGGCCTGGTACAACAAGGCCGAAGGCACGACGAGCCTGTCCACCGAGACCGGCGCCGGCCAATGGGGCAGCGCGCTGGCCTTCGCCTGCGCCCGCTTCGGCCTGGACTGCAAGGTCTACATGGTGCGGGCCTCCTACGACAGCAAGCCGTACCGGCGCTCGCTGATGGAGACCTGGGGCGCCTCGGTGACCCCGTCGCCGTCGCCGGAGACCGCCGCCGGCCGCGCCGTGCTCGACGCCGACCCCGACTCGCCAGGGTCACTCGGCATCGCCATCTCCGAAGCCGTCGAGGTCGCCGCCCAGGACCCGGGCATCCACTATGCGCTCGGCAGCGTCCTCAACCACGTGCTGCTCCATCAGACGATCATCGGCCTGGAACTGAAGGCCCAGCTCGGCAAGCTCGGCGTCACCCCCGACGTGCTGATCGGCTGTGTCGGAGGCGGGTCCAACTGGGGTGGGTTCTCGTTCCCGCTGCTGGCCGACAAGCTCGCCGGGCGGATCGCCACCCGCTTCGTCGCCGTCGAGCCGACCGCAGCCCCCACCCTCACCAAGGGGCGCTTCGACTACGACCTCGGCGACCAGGCCGGGATGACGCCGCTGATCCCGATGTTCACCCTCGGGTCGGACTTCATCCCCGCGCCGATCCACGCCGGCGGGCTGCGCTACCACGGCGACTCGCCGCTGATCTCCCTGCTGGTCAGGGACGGCCATATGGAGGCGGTCGCCTACCCGCAGACCAAGGTCTTCGAGGCCGCTGTCCAGTTCGCCCGCACCGAGGGCATCCTGCCCGCGCCGGAGCCAGCCCACTGCATCCGCGCCGCGATCGACGAGGCGCTGCGCTGCAAGGAGCAGGACTCGGCCGAGACCATCGTGTTCAACCTCTGCGGCCACGGCCACTTCGACCTCAAGGCCTACGAG
Organism: Actinomycetota bacterium; assembly: GCA_036395655.1. Taxonomy (GTDB): domain Bacteria; phylum Actinomycetota; class CALGFH01; order CALGFH01; family CALGFH01; genus DASWDC01. Next base: position 2,004 of record DASWDC010000253.1, read on the forward strand.
GACTACCTGTCAGGGGACATGCTCGATGTCTGACCCGTCCGACCCGAACCAGAACACGCCCGCCGGAGCCGGGCACCCGCGGGGACACGGGCAGGGATCTGGGCAGGGGGTGCTGCTCGACCTGCCCGCCCTGCGCCGCGCCATCCCGCACCCACCCGACCCGTTCGGGCGCTTCGGCCCCTATGGCGGCCGTTACGTGCCCGAGGTGCTGATGGCCGCCCTCGACGAGCTGACCGCCGCGTTCGAGGAGGCCATGGCCGATCCGAGCTTCAACGCCGAGCTGGACGAGCTGCGCCGCGCCTACGCCGGGCGGCCAACCCCGCTCACCCCGGCCCGGCGGCTCTCGAAGGAGCTGGGGCTGACCGTCTGGCTCAAACGCGAGGACCTGCTGCACACCGGCGCCCACAAGCTCAACAACTCCCTCGGCCAGCACCTGCTCACCAAGCGCATGGGCAAACCCCGGGTGATCGCTGAGACCGGCGCTGGCCAGCACGGCGTCGCCACCGCCACCGCCGCGGCCCTCCTCGGCCAGGACTGCGTCGTCTACATGGGCGAGGAGGACACCCGCCGCCAGCACCTCAACGTCGTCCGCATGCGCCTGCTCGGCACCGAGGTCCGCCCGGTCGCCACCGGCACCGCCACCCTCAAGGACGCCATCAACGAGGCGCTGCGCGACTGGGTCGAGTCGGTCGGCCACACCCACTACGCCATCGGCTCGGTGGTCGGACCGCACCCGTTCCCGCTGATGGTCCGCGAGTTCCAGCGAGTCATCGGCGAAGAAGCTCGCGCCCAACTGCTCGACGCCGCCGGCCGCCTGCCCGACCTCGCCGTCGCCTGCGTCGGCGGCGGGTCCAACGCCGCCGGGCTGTTCGCCCCGTTCGTCGACGACGCCACTGTCCGGCTGGTCGGCGTCGAGGCCGGTGGCCGCGGGCCCGGGCCCGGCGACAACGGCGCCCCGCTCAACTTCGGCCAGGCCGGCGTCCTCCACGGGGCCCGCTCCTACCTGCTCCAGGACCCCGACGGGCAGGTCCTGCCTACCCACTCGGTGTCGGCCGGGCTCGACTACCCCGGCGTCGGCCCCGAGCATGCCCTCTGGAAGGACGACGGCCGCGTCACCTACACCGAGGCCGGCGACCGAGCCGCCCTCGACGGCTTCCAGCTCCTTGCCCGCACCGAGGGGATCCTGCCCGCGCTGGAACCCGCCCACGCGATCGGTTGGCTCGCCGCCGCCGCCCGCGCAGGGACCGTCACACCCGGGTCTTTGGTGGTGCTGAACCTCTCCGGCCGGGGCGACAAGGACGTCGAGACAGTCGCCAGCATCCTCGGCATGGACGCCGAGGAGAACGCGGAAGGGGGGCGGCACGATGGCTGAGGGTCGGACACCGACCGGGGCGTTCACCTCCACGGCCGCTCCCAAGGCGGGGATTCCGGGTGGAGCGGGCGCGGGGGACACGGGTGAGGGCCTGCCGCCCGCCGACCGGCTGGAGGGCCGGCTCGCCACCCTGCGGGCGGCGGGACGGGCTGCGCTGGTCGCCTACGGGGTCGCCGGGTATCCCGACCGGGCCGCCTCGCTGGCCGCCTTCCAGGCCATGGCCGCCGCGGGCGCCGACGTCCTTGAGGTGGGCCCGCCCTACTCCGACCCGCTGATCGACGGGCCGGTCATCCAGCGCGCCGTCCAGGCGGCGCTCGACGCCGGCACCCGCCTGGACGACGTGTTCGCCCTGGTCGGCGAGCTGACCGCCACCGTCGACACCCCGGTCGTCCTGCTCGTCTACTACAACCTCATCGCCCACCGCGGCCCGGCCCGCTTCGCCGCCGACACCGCCGCCGCTGGGGCCTGCGGCGCGGTCGTCCCCGACCTGCCGCCGGAGGAGGCGGGGGAGTGGCTCGCCGCCGCCGAGGCC
>DASWDC010000254.1:0-4365 GCA_036395655.1 Actinomycetota bacterium
CGGCGGCCTTGGCGGCGGCGTCGGCGGCCTGGATCGTGGGCACCTCGACCAGGGGCTTCATGGCCGCCGCTCCCGCTCCCGCCCCCGCTGGCGCTGGCGCTGCTGCTGGCGCTCCAGCCGCCGGGCCACCCAGGGCGGCGGGGTGGTCGGATGGCGGGGGTAGTCGTCCGGCCCCTCGGCGACGGCCATGGCGACGGCGGTGTCGCGGGTGTCGGACAGCGACAGATGCCAGTGCAGCACCCCGAGCTGGTGTGACCATTCGGCCACCTCGCCGTGGACGGTGACGGTCGGGGCGCCGGAACGCAGGTTGGTGACCTCGATGTCGGTGTAGGAGAGGCCGGAGAAGCCCACCCCGAGGGCTTTGGAGACGGCCTCCTTGGCGGCCCAGCGTTTGGCGAGGTAGGCGACCCGGCCGGCGCCGCGGCGCCCGGCGCTCTGAAGTTCCGCCGGTGTGAAGACCCGCGCGCCGAAGCCAGGGTGGCGTTGGAGCGCGCGGGCCACCCGGTCGATCTCGACCGCGTCCACCCCCACCCCCACGATCATCGGACCCCGAACCGGGATCGCAACCCTGGCTGCACCAGCAGGAACATCGCCAGCCCATCGAAGATCAGCGCCAGCAGGACGATGCCGGCCAGGTCGAACAGGAGCTTGAGCCCGACCACGCCGACTGCCAGGTACCAGGCCCACTGGCGTCCTTTGAGGATGCCGACTCCGGCGGCGATCAGCCCGGCGAGCAGCACCAACCCCAGCGGCGCCGCGCCGCCACCCCCGATCAGCGCGGACAACAGGGGAAAGCCGATCAGCGCGGCGTCGATGAACAGAAAGACCGCGACGATGGAGACCGACTGCTCGGGATCGATGTTGAACGGCATGGCACTCTCCCGGCCGGGACCGCTGTCGGACTGGCAGCTTGCTTGTTTCCAGTGTCCTACGTGCCGAATCGTAGCAGCGGTCCCGGACCGGATTGGCGGTTATCCACAACCCCTGTTGATCCGATTTTCCGGATCGGGGCGTGGTCGATGGCTCAGGCGGGCGCCTCCTCCTGCCGCGACCCGGACCCCGGCGCGGGTGCCGGCGCAGGCTGCTCTGGCGTCTCGACCGCCGCCGTGTCCGGTTCGCGACCGGGGGTCTGCAGGTTGAACCGCTTGATCAGGAAGTCGAACAGGAAGTAGTAGACAACCGCGTAGACCGCGCCGATCAGCAGCAGCAACAGCGGCTTGGCCGTGTTCGACTTGGTGAAGTTGAGCACGTAGTCGGTCAGGCCGGCGGAGAACCCGAAGCCGTCGTGGACGCCGAGCGCGGCCGCCAGCCACATCGACACCCCTGTCAGCACCACGTGGACCCCATACAGCACCGGGGCGACGAACAGGAAGGCGAACTCGATCGGCTCGGTGACGCCGGTGACCAGCGAGGTGAGCGCGGCCGACAGCATGATCCCGCCGATCACCCTGCGCTGCGACGGGTGGGCGTTGCGCCAGATCGCCAGGCAGGCGGCGGGCAGGCCGAACATCATCACCGGGAAGAACCCGGCCATGAAGGTCCCCGCGGTCGGGTCGCCGGCGAAGTAGCGGTTCAGGTCGCCGTGGACGCCGTTGTAGGTGCCGAAGGTGAACCACACCAGCGAGTTGACGATGTGGTGCAGCCCGAACGGCAGCAGCAGCCGGTTGAGCATCCCGTAGATGCCCGCGCCGACGGCGCCGTGGGTGGTGAGCAGGTCGCCGAGGTTGTTGATGCCGTGGCCGATCGGCGTCCAGATATACCCGAAGATCACCCCCAGGATCAGCGCGGCGACGGCGGTGACGATCGGGACGAAGCGGCGCCCGCCGAAGAACGCCAGCCAGTTGGGCAGCTTGATGCGGTAGAAGCGGTTGTAGAGCAGCGCGGCGGTGACGCCGATGATGATCCCGCCGATCACCCCGGTCGGGTTGGCGGGGGCCTTCTCGATCGCCAGCGCGGGTGTCTTGAAGTCCGCGGAGGTCGACAGCACCTGGGTGCTGAGCGAGGTGGTGGCGAAGATCGCCATCGTCACCCGGTCGAAGATCAGGTAGCCGACCAGCGCGGCCAGCGCGGTCGAGCCGTCGGAGCGGCGCGCGAACCCGACCGCGACGCCCACCGCGAACAGGATCGGCAGGTTCGAGAACAGCGCGTTGCCGGCGGTCGCGAGGATGCTGAAGTGGCTCCAGACCTTGACCAGCAGGTCAGGCTGGCCAAAGCGCAGCAGCAGCGCGGCGGCCGGCAGCACCGCGATCGGCAGCATCAGGCTGCGGCCGATGCGCTGCAGCACGGCAAGTACCGAGGATTGGGGGGTTGGGGCGGCCGGGAGGCCTTCGGTGGCGGCTGTGGACATGCGGTCTCCCCTCCATCTGGATGAGTGGCATCCACAGAGCAATGCCGGGACTCTGCATCTGGACTAGACCACATTAAGGTCTCTCAAGTAACACCCGCTGCGCAAGGTCATTGCCTTACTGCTCAAGCCGACTAAGCTGGAGGCCCATGCCAGTCATCTCCGCTCCCCGCGTGGTCGCCCAAGGCCGGGTGCTCGCCCCCGGCGCGGTCGTGATCGAGGACGGCCACGTCGCGGCGGTGCTCGGCACCCGGCCGCGCCCGGCACCCGACCACCTCGCCCTCGATCGGGGCATCCTCTGCCCCGGCCTGGTGGACCTGCAGGTCAACGGCGCCTTCGGGGTGGACCTGATCGACGCTGACCGGGACGGCTGGTCCCGGGTCAGCCGGGGGCTGCTCGGGACCGGGGTGACCAGCTTCCTGCCGACCTTCATCAGCGCCCCGATCGAGACCCTGGCGGCTGGGCTCCGCCGCGCCGGCGCCGCGCGGGACCAGCGGGACCAGATGGAGGCCGCCGGGCGAGCCGGATCACCTGGCGCGCGGATCCTCGGGGTGCATCTGGAGGGGCCGTTCCTGTCGGAGCGCCGACGCGGCGCCCACGACCCGGCCGCGCTGGTCGACCCGACCACCGAGCGTGTCGAGGCGCTGCTGGAGGCGGGCGCGGGCATCCTGCGCCTGGTGACGCTGGCGCCCGAACGGGAGGGGGCCCTGGAGGCGGTCAAGCGCCTCACCGCCGGCGGCGTGGCCGTCTCCGTCGGCCACTCGGACGCGCTGGCGGAACCGGTCGCCGCCGCCGCTGACGCGGGCGCCCGCATGATCACCCACGTCTTCAACGCGCAGCGGGGCCTGCACCACCGCGAACCGGGCGTCGCCGGCCAGGCGCTCGCCGACGAGCAGCTCACCGTCGGACTGATCGCCGACCTGCACCACGTCCACCCGGCGGTCTGCCGGATCGTCCTGGCAGCCGCCGCCGGACGGGTGGCCCTGGTGACCGACGCGGTCGCGGCCACCGGCATGCCGCCCGGCCGCTACCAGCTCGGCGGCGAGCTGGTCGAACTCGGGCCAGACGGTCCGCCCCGGCGGCCCGACGGCACCATCGCCGGCTCGAACCTCCGCCTCGACCAGGCGGTCGGCAACGTCGCCGGTCTCCTCTCCGGCACCGGCACTGACGCTGACGCCGGCACTGACGCTGACGCCGAAGCCGGGCTGGCCGCCGCGGTCGAGGCGGCCAGCCGCGTCCCGGCCGACCTGCTGGGGCGCACCGACCTCGGCCGCATCGAGGTGGGCGCGCTTGCTGACCTCGCCTGGCTGTCGGACACCTACCATGCCGTTGGCACCTGGATCGAGGGAGTGCAGGCATGGCGGGCATGAACGCGGGGACGCCCACCCGGATGGCCGCTGAGATCGCCGAGCAGCCCGAGGCGGTCGCCCGCACCCTGGCGGCGCTGCGGCCGCAGCGGGCGGAGCTGCGCCGCCTCGCTGAGGGCGTGCGGCTGGTGAGCTTCATCGCCCGGGGCTCCTCCGACAACGCCGCCACCTACGGGCGCTACCTCTGCGAGGTCCATGCCGGCCGTGCGGCGAGCCTGGCCGCGCCCTCGGTCGCCACCCACTACCACGCTGACGTGGACCTGCGCGGCGTGCTCGCGGTGGCATTGTCGCAGTCCGGCGAGACCGCCGAGATCGTGGAGACCCTCCAGTGGGCGGCCAAGCACGGCGCCCGCACCGTGGCGGTCACCAACGACCAGGCCAGCACCCTTGCCGCCGCCGCCGACCTCGCCCTGGTCACCCGCGCCGGCCCGGAGCTTGCCGTGCCCGCCACCAAGACCTACAGCTGCCAGCTCGCGGCGCTCAGCGAGCTGGCCGCCGCCCTCGGCCGCGACGACCCCGCCTTCGACGCCGCCAGCGAACGCGTCCCCGCCGCGATCGAGGCGCTGCTCGCCTGCGCCCCGGCCGCCGCCGCGCTCGCCACCGAGATCGCCGGGGCGGCCAGCCTGGTCGTCTCCGGCCGCGGCTTCGCCTACT
>DASWDC010000255.1:0-8832 GCA_036395655.1 Actinomycetota bacterium
GTGCTGCTGGTCGACGACTACCAGGAGGCCAGGGACAACCTCGGGCGGGTGCTCGACCGGCTCGGCGGCATCAAGGTCGTCGGCCTGGCCGGCGACGGCGCCGAGGCGCTCGACCTGGCGGAGAAGGTGGCGCCGCAGGTCGTGCTGATGGACCTGCGCATGCCCCGGATGGACGGGGTGGAGGCGACCCGGCTGCTGGCGGAGCGCCACCCGGCGATCGCCGTGCTGATCCTGTCGGCCTATGGCGACGAGGGGCTGGTGATCGACGCGCTCACCGCCGGCGCCCGCGGCTACCTGCTGAAGGGCACGCAGGCGCCGCAGCTTGCCGAGGCGATCGTCGGCGCCGCCAACGGCCAGGCGCGGATCGCCGGCCAGGTGACCCGCCCGATCCTGGAGCGGCTGGTCGAGGCGCTCGGCCAAGAGCGCGAGACCGCCCGCCTCGCCCAGGAGGCACGCCAGGCCAGCGAGCGGATCTCGCGCCGCCAGCAGCAGTTCGCCACCGTGGCAGCCCACGAGCTGCGCACCCCGGTGACCGCCGTGCTCGGCTCGCTGACAACGCTGGAGCGCCTCATCCCACCGGAGGAGCTCCCGCCGGTGGCCGGCGACATGCTGTCGGCCTGCACCCGCCAGGCACGCCGCCTCGCCCGCCTGGTCGAGGACCTGACCGTGGTCGCCAAGGGGGCCAGCGGCGGCATCACCGTGAAGCCCGCCATGGTCGACGTGGGCGAGACGATCGCGAGCGTGGTCGCCGACCTCGACCACCTCGGCGCCGAGCGGGTCCGCGTCAACGCCGCCCCCGGCCTGGTCGCCTGGGCGGACCCGGACCGCTACACGCAGGTGCTCACCAACCTGGTCCGCAACGCCCTGCAGTACTCCCCGCCTGGCGAGCCGGTGGAGGTGAGCGCCAGCGCCGCGCCCGGCGTGGTCCGGGTCGCCGTGGCCGACCGAGGTCCCGGCATCCCCGCCGAACGCCTCCCGGAGCTGTTCGACCGCTTCGGCGACCGCGGCAAGACCCACGCCACCGGCCTCGGCGTCGGCCTGTGGATCGTCCGCGAGCTGCTCAACGCCATGCACGGCAACGTCTGGGTCGAAGCCAACCCCGAGGGCGGCTCGATCTTCTACAGCGCCATCCCCGCTCACAACCGCTCCGCCGACTGGGACCGCGACCCGGATCTCTCCTGATCCCCGTGATCCCGGCCCCCATCCCCATCCTCTGATTCCGGCCGAGCCTGTGGATACGGCGATGCTGACCTTGGTCGGGCGGACTATGCTGCCCGATGGAAAATCCGACATGGAGAGAAGCTGCCGGGTGACCCCAGGTCACCGGCCTGTCAAGCCAATACGGCTGAAAGGTCAGAGGAGACGATGGCTGTTCGCAGCGTCGCGGAACGAACCCCGGGGGCCCGCTTCGCCACCTTGCGGAAAGACCGCTGGTGGCTCCAACCGCTGGTCACGGTCGTGGTGCTGGCCGGCTTCGTGGTCTACGGCATCTACGTGGCGTTCGTGAACAAGGACTACTACCACGACCCCTACATCTCGCCGTTCTATTCTCCCTGCCTGGCCTCCAGCTGCGCCCACGCCACCGCCAAGATCTTCGGCGACTGGTGGAAGCTGTCCCCGGCGCTGCTGGTGCTGCCGTTCCCGCTCGGCTTCCGGCTCACCTGCTACTACTACCGCAAGGCGTACTACCGCTCGTTCTGGTGGGCGCCGCCCGCCTGCGCCGTCCCGGACGCGCGGCCGCGCTACAGCGGCGAGACCAGGTTTCCCCTGATCCTGCAGAACATCCACCGCTACTTCTTCTACCTGGCGCTGCCGTTCCCGATCCTTTTGACCTGGGACGCGCTGAAGGCGTTCAAGTTCCCCGACGGCTTCGGCCTCGGTGTCGGGACCCTGGTGCTGCTGCTCAACGCGGGCATGCTGTGGCTCTACACGCTGTCGTGCCACTCCTGCCGCCACCTCTGCGGCGGCCACCTCAACACGTTCTCCGCGCACCCGCTCCGCTACCGGCTGTGGCGCTGGAGCACCGTGCTCAACAAGCGCCACATGCTGTACGCGTGGGTGAGCCTGTTCGTGGTCGCCCTCGCCGATCTGTACATCCGCCTGGTCGCCAACGGGACCATCCACGACCCGAGGTTGTTCTAGCCATGCCCGAGTACGAGACCCACGAATTCGACGTCGTCGTCGTCGGCGCCGGCGGCGCCGGGCTGCGCGCGGCGATCGAGGCGGCCGCGCAGGGCTGCCAGGTCGCCCTGGTCTGCAAGTCGCTGCTCGGCAAGGCCCACACCGTCATGGCCGAGGGTGGCATCGCCGCCGCCATGGGCAACGTCTACCCCGACGACAACTGGCGCGTCCACTTCCGCGACACCATGCGCGGCGGCAAGATGCTCAACAACTGGCGGATGGCCCAACTCCACGCCCAGGAGGCCCCCGACCGGGTCTACGAGCTGGAGGAATGGGGGGCGCTGTTCGACCGCACCAAGGACGGCCGCATCCTGCAGCGCGACTTCGGCGGCCACCGCTACGCCCGCCTCGCCCACGTTGGCGACCGCACCGGCCTGGAGATGATCCGCACCCTGCAGCACCGCGTGGTCGGCAACAGCGGCGGAGCGGTCCAGGTGTTCATGGAGTGCACCGTCACCCGCCTGCTCACCGACCCCGACGGCCGCATCGCGGGCGCCTTCGGCTACTGGCGCGAATCCGGCCGCTTCCTCGTCTTCAACGCCAAGGCGGTGGTGGTCGCCACTGGCGGGATCGGCAAGGCCTGGAAGGTCACCTCCAACTCCTGGGAGTACACCGGCGACGGCCACTCGCTGGCGCTGTGGGCCGGGGCGGACCTGATCGACATGGAGTTCGTCCAGTTCCACCCCACCGGCATGGTCTGGCCCCCCTCGGTGCGCGGCATCCTGGTCACCGAGGGTGTGCGCGGCGACGGCGGCGTGCTGCGCAACTCCGAGGGCCGGCGCTTCATGTTCGACTACATCCCCGAGATGTTCCGCGCCGAGACCGCCGACACCGAGGAGGAGGCGGACCGCTGGTACAAGGACCGCAAGTCCGCCCGCCGCACCCCCGACCTGCTCCCCCGTGACGAGGTCGCCCGCGCGATCAACAACGAGGTCAAGGAGGGCCGCGGCAGCCCCCACGGCGGGGTCTTCCTGGACATCGCCTCGCGGCTGGACGCCGAGTCGATCAGGCGGCGCCTGCCGAGCATGTACCACCAGTTCAAGCAGCTCGCCGACGTCGACATCACCAAGGAGCCGATGGAGGTCGGCCCCACCTGCCACTACGTGATGGGCGGTGTCCGCGTCGACGCCGACACCGAGGCCGCCACCGTCCCCGGCCTGTTCGCCGCGGGCGAGGCGGCCGGCGGGATGCACGGCGCCAACCGGCTCGGCGGCAACTCCCTCTCGGACCTGCTGGTGTTCGGCCGCCGCGCCGGCCTCGGCGCCGCCGAGTACGCCAAGGGCCTCGCTGCCGCGCCGCGGGCCGACCCGCTCCAGGCCGAAGCGATGGCCGCCGAGGCGCTGGCCCTGTTCGAGCGGGAGGCGGGCGAGAACCCCTACACCATCCAGCACGACCTCCAGGACACCATGCAGGAGCTGGTCGGCATCATCCGCACCGAGGGCGAGCTCAAGGCCGCCCTCGAGAAGCTCCAGGTCCTCAAGGAGCGCGCCGGCCAGGTCCGGGTGGAGGGCAACCGGCAGTACAACCCCGGCTGGCACCTGGCCCTTGACCTGCGCTCCCTGCTCACCGTCTCCGAATGCGTCGCGCTGGCGGCGCTGGAGCGCAAGGAGAGCCGCGGCGGCCACACCCGCGACGACCACCCGAAACCCGACCCGGAGTTCGGCAGGCTCAACATGGCCCTGCGCCAGAAGGAACCCGGCGGCGAGATCGCCCTCGCCCGGGAGCCGCTGCCGGAGATGCCCGACGACCTGAAGCAACTCTTCGACGAAGGGAAGGGGTAGTCCCAGATGCCCGGCGACAACGGCAACGGCACTGCCAGTGCCAACGGCAACGGCTCCGGGGGCTACGACGTGACGCTGCGCCTGTGGCGCGGCGACGAGAGCGGCGGCGAGCTGCGCGACTACACCGTGCCGGTCGAGGAGGGCGAGGTCGTCCTCGACGCGGTCCACCGGGTGCAGGCGACCCAGGCCGGCGACCTGGCCGTCCGCTGGAACTGCAAGGCCGGCAAGTGCGGCTCCTGCTCGGCCGAGGTGAACGGCAAGCCGCGCCTTCTGTGCATGACCCGGCTGAGCGTCTTCGAGCGCGGCGAGCCGATCTCGATCACGCCGCTGCGGACCTTCCCGATCATCCGCGACCTGGTCACCGACGTGTCGTTCAACTACGAGATGGCCAAGAAGGTCCCGCCGTTCCAGCCCAGGCCCCGCGAGGCGGACGGCACCTACCGGATGATGCAGGAGGACATCGACCGGGCGCAGGAGTTCCACAAGTGCATCGAGTGCTTCCTGTGCCAGAACGTCTGCCACGTGATCCGCGACCACGAGGACAACAAGCCCGCCTTCGCCGGCCCGCGCATGTTCATCCGCTACGCCGAGCTGGAGATGCACCCGCTCGACACCAACGACCGCCGCGCCCTGCTCCGCGAGCAGGGGGGCCTCGGCTACTGCAACATCACCAAGTGCTGCACCGAGGTCTGCCCCGAGGAGATCAAGATCACCGACAACGCCATCATCCCGCTGAAGGAGCGGGTGGTGGACCGCTCCTACGACCCCCTCGCGCGGCTCCTGAAACGCCTCAAGGGAGACAAGGCAGACTAAGGATCAATCCTGTCACACCACCTGTACACGACTGGGAGCGGCTGCTAGGGTGATGAGAGAGATCATTCTCTTTCCCCCCTGGGTCTCGCACCTCAGCAGCTAGAAGGACGTGACGACGGTGGCCGTGCCAGAACCAGTCCTGCGACGCGAACACTTCCGGGACGCCGAGGTCCGCCAGTTCCGCCCCCGGGCCGACCCCGCTCCGGCCCCGGGTCCCGATCCCGGCGCGAACCCGAAGCCCCGCCACGTCCGGGACCTCAGCCCCGTCCACGAGGCCGTCACCACCCAGCTCCTGGTGGTCTCCGTCGCCGGCCTCTCCGCCGGCGCCGCCGCGATCCACTTCGCCATCGTCCAGTCCCACTTGAAGGAGCTGCCGGCCGCCGGCGTCTTCTTCCTCGCCCTGGCCGTCGCCCAGGCCCTCTGGGCGATCGCCATCCCCCGCTACCACTCCCGCCAGATGCTCGCCTGGGGCGCCGTCGCCAACCTCGCCATCGTCGCCCTCTGGCTCTGGGTCCGCGTCTACGGCCTCCCCGTCGGCCCCGAACCCTGGGTCCCCGAAGCCTTCGGCATCACCGACACCATCTCCGCCACCTTCGAGCTGACCCTCGCCCTCGCCGCCACCGCCCTCCTCACCAACCTCCGCCTCCCCCTCCGCCGCCTGACGGTCCCCGCCTCCCTCCTCGCCCTCACCGTCGCCCTCGGCACCTGGATCGCCCTCCTCCACGCCAGCATGACCTGACCTTGCTGCTTGCCGCGCCTTGGATATCCGGATATCCTGCGGCCATGGTGAAGATCCTGGTTTCGATCGACGACCAGCTCCTGCAGCGGATCGATCGCGCGGCGCAGAGGTTGGGGCTGACGCGCAGCGCCTGGCTGTCCCGCGTAGCGGCCCGTGATGTGGGGGACGAGCATGGTCCCGGAACCGACCAGCGGGCACGTCGCGCCATGGCCGCGCTGGACCAGTTGTTCCAGCGCCAATCAGTTCCTGAAGACGCGACCGCCGCGATCCGCGCCGACCGGGACACTCGGTGACCGAGGTCGTCCTTGACGCTTCGGTCGTTCTCAAATGGTTCACGCCCGGCGAAGAGCCCGGCCGGTCCGAGGCGAGAGCGCTGCGGCGAGACTACGACGCCGGTCACCTGACCGTCGTTGTACCAGGGTTGTTTTTCCTGGAACTTCTCAACGTAGCCGGCCGCCGCTGGGGATGGGACGGGCCAGCTTTGCGAGAGCTTGCCGACGACCTCGACGACCTCCTCTTCGACACCGCCGAGCCAGAACTCCCCTCCGTCGCCACCTGGATCGCCCGCGGCCTCACCGCCTACGACGCCGCCTACGTCGCCCTGGCCGAGGAGCGGAGCATCTCCTTGGTAACCGCCGACGACGGCATCCTCAAACTGGCAGGCACCATCGCCAGGCCACTCGTCCCCCACTGACTCGACACCCCCTCACCGCTGTCCCCTCCGCCGCGGCACGAAGGCCCCCGCTCGGATCTCCCCTGCTGAGAACTACTTGATGCTGCAGCTCAGGTCCGCGGTTGTCGTCGAAGCAGATTGAACTCTGACCAACCGGTGGCAAGTCAGATCACCGAGGTGGACGTAGAGGTCATAGTCTCCTGGCGCCAGGCTGAGGTGATACAGGTTGCCCTCGCTGACCTGCTGGGTCGTGACGAGGCGGCCTTGATGCCGCACTTCGACGGTGCCGGGCTCATAGTGGGTGTTGCTCGGGGCGGCGCTCGAAGGGCCGCCGTGGTAGACGATTCCGCCCGTCAGGACGCCGGGGGCAGCACCTCGCAACGGGCTGGTTCCGCAGGCTGTCAGGCCGAACAGGCCGAGCAGCGTCAGGCAGATCACGCGCCACCACATCATGGCCTCCAAGTGAATTGCTCCACGTTGGAGGTTGGATGTTGGGAGCGTGCGGCTGGTTCCCGCCAGGCAGCGGAATTCAGCTGGTACCAGTGGTGAGCAGGATGGGGCGGGCGTGGCTGACCAGGTGGATGCCGGTGGCCTTGATGGCGGCGGGCCACTGGGTGGTGCCGTCGCCGGAGTCGGCGAGGACGAGCCAGATGCGGCCGGTTCCGCCGGAGGCTTGGATGCGGGCGAGGGCGGTGCGGAGCGCGGCTTCGTCGTCGGCTTCGGAGTTGTTGCGGTGGGCCACCACCACGTCGGGGGTGTTGGGGTAGGCGACCTTGAAGAGGACGGCGGTGTTGAGGTCGGTGGGCGGGAAGCTCGGCTGCTCCGGCCAGTAGTAGGCGAAGGGGAAGGTGGCGACCCAGCCGACCACCACGACGTCGCCGGGGCGGCGGTGGGCGAGCACGTCGTCGACCTGCTGGCGCATGCGGCTTGGGGGCAGCCTGCTGTGCTGGGCGGTGTGGGCGGCGGGGACCAGCAGCACCGCGGCCAGGCCCACCGCGACCACGCCGAGCGGGGCGGTCAACAGCCGCCGCCACGCCCAGGCGGCGAACGACCCGACGGCCAGCGCGGCGCAGGCGGTCAGCAGCACCGCGTAGAACATGCTGGTGCGCACGTCGAACAGGGGGTAGCGGTGGGCGATCCCGGCGAGCAACTGCGCGAAGGCGAGCAGCACCACCGACGTGGCCACGGCTGGGCGGCCCGCCCTCCACAGGACCACCAGGCCCGCGACCACCAGCGCCGCCGACAGCAGCGCCGGCCCGAACCCGATCCGGCCGAGCAGCAGGTGCCCCTGGCTGGCGATGACATGGACGGCGACGCCGCGCCCCGACGTCAGCGGCACGAAGAACCGCCCCCAGTAGCGCTGCATCCCGGCGTTGTTGCCGGTGCCGACGAAGGTGAGGTAGACCGTGCCCTCCACCGCCAGCGCGCCCGCGCCGACCGCCGCCAGCCAGCCGAGCTTCCGCCAGTCCCGACGCGGCAGCGCCAGCAGGCCGAGCGCGCCGAACAGCGCCGCCGACACGAACACGGTGGTGTTGCTCAGGAAGATCGCCGGCAGGCACGCCACGCCCAGGACGACCACCCGCCGGGGGCTCCAGCGCTCCTCGACCCGGCTCGCCAGCCAGACCAGCAGCAGGGCGACGAACGCCTCGGCGGTGTACTGCTTGAGGCTGCGCATCATCAGCATGCCCGGCGCGACCGCGACCGCCAGCCCGACCGCCACCCCTTGGATGCGCCCGAACTGGCGGCCGAACAGCCAGCCGGCCGCTGCCGCGGCCACGGCGAACAGCATCGGCACGAGCCGCAGCCGCTCCGGAAGCCCGACGTGCGGGACCAGGCGCAGCAGCAGCTCCCATCCGACCGGTGTGGAGGAGGCCAGCAGCTTGAGCTGCCCGATCGGCGCCCGCAGCGAGTCGGCGACCCAGCCCTCGTCGAGCCAGAACGACCGGCTGAGCATGTCCCGTGGCAGCTCCGCGAACCAGGCGACCAGCAGGATCGGCGCGAGCAGCAGCGCGTCCAGCCACCACCGGTCCCACCAGCGCCGGCCCCGGCCCCGGCGCCCGGGCGGCTGGTCCGGGTCGCGATGCGGGTCCGCGCACCGGTCAGCCGGCACTCTGGCCGGCACCCCAGCCCCAGGGGGCCCGGCACGGATCGCCGCGTCAGGTCCCGCGGTCTCCACGCCCACGTCCAGCCAACTCTCCTTCAGCGTCCGCGGTGATGGTTGCCGCACGCTCGGCGGCTCAGCGGCGGGTAATGCGTCCTACCAAAGCTTGCCCTATGTGATCGGAAACCACTGCCTAATTCCCCAGTGAAACAATGGTGAATGAGGAGCGAACTATCGCATACGATGTCAAAAGCGGCGCGAGCCAGACGCCTGGGCGCCGATCGTCGATCGATCGCTGGTCGTATACGATTCAGCAATGAATACGCAGATTCGCGGCGCCGTGCGCCGTACCGAAGACCAGCGGCTGGTCACTGGGAGCGCCAGGTACACCGAGGACCTGGAGATACCTGGGGCGCTCCATGCCGCATTCGTCAGGTCGGCCGTCGCGCACGGCCGCATCGTCGCGATCGACACCGAGGAGGCCAAGGCCGCACCCGGCGTGGCCGGGGTGTACACCGCCGCGGATCTGGAACTGGGCACCCTC
>DASWDC010000256.1:0-1514 GCA_036395655.1 Actinomycetota bacterium
GTCGGCCAGGTCAGCGACGCTGGCGAACCCCTCGACGTTGTGCGCCCGCCGCTCCCAGTAGGGGTTGACCTGCAGGCCGTAGCGCTCCACCTCCCAGTCCCAGGGCAGGTACCACGGGACGTACTCGGCGTTGTGCTTGGAGGACTCGGTTGGGAACCAGCCGAGCCGGCGCAGCATGTCGGCCCGCACGGTGCTGGCGAACCCGTCAGGACCCTCCTCCTTACGGGCCAGCTCCCGCAGGCGCGGGTAGAGGTCCTCGCCGTGGTGGGCCAGCCGCAGCACCCAGGCCTGGTGGTTGACGCCGGCGACCTCGCATTCCAGCTCGATCGGCGGGACGCCGAGCCAGCCGGCCAGCGTCGCCGCGGTGCGCCCTGGGGAGTGGCACAGGTGGACCGCCGTGATCTGTGGCTCCAGGCGGTCCAGTGCCATGCCGACCATCGCCAGCGGGTTGGACTCGTTGAGCAGCAGCCCGCCGGGGCAGTAGCGGCGCATGTCGGCGGCGATGGCGGCCATCGCCGGGGCGGTCCGCAGGATCCGCATGATCCCGCCGATGCCGATGGTGTCGGCGACGGTCTGACGCAGCCCATAGCGGGCGGGGATCTCGAAGTCCGGGCGGATCGACTCCTGCATGCCGACGCTGATCGAGGTGAGCACCACGTCCGCGCCGTCGAGGGCGGGAGGGCGCTCGGCGTGCGTGGTGATGGTGCAGGGTGCGCTGGTGGCGGCGGCGACGCGGCGGGCGAGCTGCCCGGCGACCGCGAGGCGGCGCGGCGCCGGGTCGTGGAGGGCGACCTCGTAGGAGCCGACGCCGTCGAAGGCGCAGAGGTCCATCAGTTCGCGGTAGCACCGGGCGCTGCCCGCCCCGATCAGTGCGACCTTGATGGCCATCCCAGGAGCGTAGAGAAGGAATACTCTCTACAGCAAGGTCGAACACCTATAATTGCGCGCTTCTGAGCAGATAACCGTAAGCCGCTCTAACACGCCCGGCGTGCGGCCTCGGCGCGTTGCCGCAGGATGGCGAGCACCCGCGGGTCGAGCTTGCCGGGCACCAGGCGCTCCTCCAGGTTCTCGATCCCCGCCCAACGGTCGAGCGCGACCTCCAGGCCGACGCTGGCCGGGTCGTGACCGAGGAGGGCGAGCGCCGCGGCGACCTCGCCCGCGAGCCCGCCCCCGCCCTCGCTGGCGAGCTCCGGGTCCAGGGTGATCAGGCTCGCCGGGTCGGGCTTTCCGAAATACAGCTGGTGCAGGCCGAGCAGTCGGTCAAGCTCGGTGACCGGGTCGGGATGGTCGTCGACGCGCAGGTCCAGCGCGAGGTCGAGGCGGCCGCCATAGCCCGAGCTGGCGCGCCACACCCGCACGGCGGCCGACTGGCGACCGCGCCGGTCGCCGCCGGCCTGATCGCCGGCCCGCAGCGCCGCCAGCAGCCGCCGGGCAAATCCAGCCCCCGCCCCTCCCCCTTCCCCGTCCCAGCGTCGCCCGCCGCGCCGGCGTGCCAGGCCGCGACCATCGCCGCG
>DASWDC010000257.1:0-5192 GCA_036395655.1 Actinomycetota bacterium
GCCGGAAGCGTCGTGGCGAGCGCCATGGGGGCGCTGTTCCTGAGCCAGCTCGATCAGGTCGTCCTTACCACCGGGGTGAACAGCGCCGTCCGCAACCTGATCGAGGCGGCGGCGCCGGCGGCGGGCCGTCCTGGTGCGGCAGCAAGAAGATCACGGTGGCGCTGGCGGATGGGTTCGGGGACAACAACTGGCGCCGGATCACCAGCGCCGAGGCCAAGGCCGAGGCCAGCCTGTGCCCGAGCGTCACCAAATACCTCTACACCGACGGGCAGGGCAACACCCAGAAGGCCATCTCCGACATCCAGGGCCTGGTCGCGCAGGGCGTCAACGCGCTGGTCGTCTTCCCCGACGCCGGCCAGGCGGTCCTGCCCGCCATCCGCAGCGCCTACAAGGCGGGCGCGGTCACCGTCCCCTACCGGGTCTTCCCCGGCGGCAAGGACGGCGTCGACTACAACTACTACATCAAGACCGACTTCACCCAGGCCGGCGTCCTGTGGGCACAGTGGATGGCCAAGGCGCTGAACGGCAAGGGCAACATCGCCAACCTCGGCGGCCCGCCGGCCAACACCCAGAGCCTCGCCGAGTATCAGGGCATGCAGAGCGTCTTCAAGAACTACCCGGACATCCACTTCGTCGGCGAGACACCCTACAACGTGACCAACTGGGACCCCGCCCAGACGCAGAGGGTCGTGACCGCGCTGCTGGCCAAGTACCCCAAGATCGACGGCATCACCACCGACTTCGGGGCGGCGCTGGCGAGCTCCTTCGGCGCGTTCCAGCAGGCCGGCCGCAAGATCCCCGCGGTGGCGACCGAGGACTCCAACCTGCTGTCCTGCGACTGGCAGCAGATGCACGCCTCGGACCCGCAGTTCCAGCTGTTCACGGTGGACTCGCAGAACTGGATGGTGCGCACCGCGGTCGACTTCGCCATCGCCAAGGCCAGCGGCGGGCAGATCCCGGCCTCCACCGAGGTGCCCCAGAAGGTCTTCGAGGACTCGATCACCGGCAAGCCGCACCCGGTGACCTGCGACAAGAGCCTGCCCCAGGACGCGCTGCTCTCCAGCCACCTCTCCAAGGCCGCGCTGGCGGCGGCGTTGAAGTAGCCGAGGGGGGATCGAGGAATCCGCATGACGACCTCGCTGCTGCACCTCGCGAACATCTGGAAGCGGTTCCTGGGTGTCGAGGCGCTCAAGGACGTCTCCCTGGAGGCGGCCGGCGGCGAGGTCCATGCGCTCCTCGGGGAGAACGGGGCCGGCAAGTCGACGCTGATGGCGATCGCCTCGGGCTCGCTCCTGCCTGACTCCGGGGCGATCGAGATCGCCGGCGAGGCGATCGGGGCGCTGACGCCGCTGCTGGCCCATCAGCTCGGGGTGGCGATCGTGCACCAGGACCCGGCGCTGCTCCCGGACCTGACGGTCGCCGAGAACATGGCGATCGCGGTCCCGAAGGGGCTCCGCGCCAGCGGAGCTGCCAAGGGAGCTGCCAAGGGAGCTGCCAACGGCGCCACCGCCTGGATGCGGCGCCAGCTCGAGCGGGTCGGCTGCGAGGTGGACCTGGGCCTGCGGGTGCAGGAGCTGAGCGTCGCCCAGCGGCAGCTCGTCGAGATCGCCAAGGCGCTGGCCCTGGACCCGCGGGTGCTGATCCTCGACGAGCCGACCGCGGCACTTGGCGCCGACATGGTCGAGCGCCTCTTCGAGCAGGTCCGTGCCGTCGCCGCCAGCGGCGCGGCGGTCGTCTACATCACCCACCGCCTCCCCGAGGTCCGGCGGACCGGCGCAACGAGGGCCTGATGATGACCCTGTCGGTCCGCGAGAACGCGGCGCTGGTGGCGCTCCCACAGTTCGCCCGCTTCGGCGTGGTCCAGCGCCGTGCGGAGGTCGACGGCGTCGAACGCCAGCGGGAGGCGCTCGGCATCAAGGCCCCGTCCCTCGGCACCGAGATCTCCGCCCTGTCCGGCGGCAACCAGCAGAAGGTGGTGCTGGCCCGGTCGCTGCTCGCCCAGCCGTCGCTGGTGCTCGCCGACGAGCCGACCCAGGGCGTGGACGCGGCTGCGCGCGTCGAGCTCTACCGGATCCTGCGCGGTGTGGCCGACAGCGGTATCCCGGTGTTGATCGTCTCCTCGGACAACCTCGAACTGGAGGGGCTGTGCGACCGCATCGTGGTGTTCTCGCGCGGGCACGTGGTCGGCGAGCTCGCCGGCGCCGAGGTCACCGAGGAGAAGATCGCCCAGGCGGTCGTGACCGCCACCACCCATCGCCGGGAGGCGGCAGGGGCGGCCCGAGGCCGGCCCACCACCGCCCCGGGCATCCGGCGGCGCCCGCGGCAACGCCTTCGCGGGTGGGCCACCGGCGACTACGCGCCCAGCGTGATCCTCGCGCTGGCGATCGTCGCGCTGGGCGCTTAC
This sequence comes from Actinomycetota bacterium, assembly GCA_036395655.1. Classification (GTDB taxonomy): domain Bacteria; phylum Actinomycetota; class CALGFH01; order CALGFH01; family CALGFH01; genus DASWDC01. The sequence goes on from DASWDC010000257.1 coordinate 2,405, forward strand.
ACCTGGTCGCACAACCCCCGCTACCTGAGCCCCTTCAACGTCACCTCGGTGCTGACGCTGCTGGCGGGGCTCGCCTTCATCAGCCTGGGCCAGCTCTGCGTGATCCTCACCGGCGGCATCGACATCTCCGTCGGACCCTTGGCGGGCCTGCTGGTCGTCATCGCGTCCTTCTTCGTCAACGACGGCAAGCCTGCCACCACCGCCGCCCTCGGCGTCCTGCTGATGCTGGCGACCGCGGTGGCCGTCGGCCTGGTGAACGGCTGCCTGGTGCGGTTCGGCCGCTTCACGCCGGTCGCCGCCACGCTGACCACCTACATCGCCCTCCAAGGAGTCTCGTTGCTGCTGCGGCCCTTCCAAGGGGGGCTCATCAGCACGGTGGTGGTCGACCGGATCGAGACGGCGATCGGCGCGATCCCGGTCGCGATCCTGGCCGCCACCGCGCTCGCCGCCGCGCTCGAGTACTGCCTGCGGCACAGCCGCTGGGGCCTGAACCTCAGAGCGGTCGGCTCCCGCGAGCGGGCCGCGCACCGGCTCGGCGTCCGGGTCAACCGCACCGTGGTCGGTGCCTATGTGGCCTGCTCGCTGCTCACCTTCCTCGGCGGGATCATGCTGATGGCACAGATCGGCATCGGCGACCCCACCCAGGGGGTCACCTATACGCTTGCCAGCATCACCGTGGTGGTGCTGGGCGGGACCAGCCTGCTCGGGGGCAGGGGGTCGTTCATCGGGGCGCTGCTCGGCGCCGCGCTCATCCAGCAGATCCTGAACGCGACCACCTTCCTGCACCTCTCCCAGGCCTGGCAATACTGGTTCCAGGGCATCGGCGTCCTCCTCGCCGCGGGGCTCTACACCCACGCCAGGCGCAGCGGCGTGGCGCCGCGCGGCCGCGGGGACCCCCGCGCGGCGGCAGGTCCAGGGCAGGCCCGGAGCAGGACGAGCAGCCACGACGGGCACTACCAGCGGAGGCATCGTGACGTGAAGGCACTGGTATTCGAGGCTCCCAAACGGGCGGTCGTCGCCGACCTGGAGCAGCCGGAGATCGGACCCGACGAGGTGCTGGTCCGCTCGCGCATGGTCGGGATCTGCCACTCCGACTTCGAGCTCTACGAGGGTCGCTACATCATCCCCATCTCCTACCCGGTCATCCCCGGCCACGAGTGGGCCGGGGAGGTCGTCGAGACCGGCGCCGCGGTCGTGGGCCCGCGGCCTGGGGACCGGGTCGTGGGCGAGTGCGTGGTCGGCCCCGGCGGCCGCGACCACTTCGGCTTCTCGATCAACGGCGCCAACGCCGAGTACCTCAAGGTGCGGGCGGAATGGCTGCACCTGCTGCCCGACGCGCTCTCCTGGACGCAGGGTGCCCTGGTCGAACCGTTCTCGGTCGCCTACAACGCGACGGTGAGCGCGGGCGGGGTCGACGCCAGCGACGTCGTGGCGGTGCTCGGCGGCGGCCCGATCGGGCTGCTGTGCACCCTGGCCGCCAGCGCGAGCAACGCGGCCGTGGTGCTGGTGGAGCCGCGGCGGCACCGGCGCGACAAGGGACTCGCGCTGGGAGCGCGGCTCGCGCTCGACCCGACGGCCGGCGACTTCGCCGACGCCGTGGCCGAGGCGACCAAGGGCCGCGGCTTCGACGCCGTCATCGAGGCGACCGGCGCCCCGGCGGCGATGGCCTCGGCCTTGGAGTTGGCCGGCCACGGGGCACGGATCGTCTACCTCGGCATCGACGTCGGCTCCACCGCCCCGGCGCGGCTTGGGCTGATCCAGTCGAAGGCGCTGCGGATCCGCGGGGTGATCGGCTCGGCCGGGCTGTGGCCCCAGACGATCCGCTTCCTCGCCAGCGGCGTCGCCGACCCGAGCAGGATCGTCACCGCGTGCTACCCGCTCGGCTCGGCGCTGGAGGCGCTGGCGGCCGCGCGGGACACCGCCCACAACCTCAAGGTCCACATCCAGACCGCGCCATGACGCCCAGGGTGCCCGTACCGTCCGTGAAACCATGAAGGCCGCCGTCTACCACGGCCCGGGCGACATCCGGGTCGAGTCCGTGCCGGACCCAGCCAGTCCGGGCCCAGGCGAGGTCGTCCTCCGGGTCACCCGGGCGGCGATCTGCGGCACCGACGCCGCCGAGTGGGCGCACGGCCCGCTGCTGGCGCGCCCGCCGGTGGTGCTCGGCCACGAGTTCGCCGGCACGGTCGTCGCGGCCGGGGACGGCGCCGGCGGGCTGGCGGCCGGCGACCGCGTGGTCTGCGGCGCCGGGGTGTCCTGCGGCGGCTGCGCGTGGTGCCGTGCCGGGCGGACCAACCTGTGCGCCAGCTACCTCACCCTCGGGCTGCACGCCGACGGCGGCCTCGCCGAGTTCGCCGTCGCGCCGGCGGCGATCTGCCAGCGAGTGCCGGAGAGGGTGACCGATGACGCCGCGGCGATGGCGCAGCCGCTCGCCGTCGCGCTGCACGCCGTGCGCCGCGGCGGGGTCGAGGCGGGCCAGGCGTGCGTGGTCATCGGCGTCGGCGGGATCGGTGCCTTCATCGTCGCGGGCGCTGCCGCCCGCGGTGCCGCGCCGCTGATCGCCGTCGACCTGGACGACGACCGGCTGGCGACCGCCTCCCGCCTCGGCGCCCACCAGGCGGTCAACCTGCGCGGCCACGACTCTTTTGATTCATCGGGGGGCCCCGCGGCAACCATGGAACCGGCCCGCGGTCCTTCCGGCCACGGGACCGTGCCCCCCGAACCCCCCAGCGCGGCGGCGGTCGCCGCGGCGATCCTCGACGCCACCGGCGACCAGGGCGCCCAGGTC
>DASWDC010000258.1:0-9656 GCA_036395655.1 Actinomycetota bacterium
GACTTCGTCGCCAAGGCACCCCTGCCGGTGGTCGGCAAGGCCCGCGCCCGCCTCACGGAGGTCGAAGCCGACCTGGTCAAGGTCGCCGAGCAGCTCGCCGCCCTCGGCGCTGCGCGTCCCTGAGCGGGCGCCCCGGGCCACTACAATCGCCAGGCACTCAAGCCTGGCTCTTGAGCCTGGCTCTTGAGCCTGGCTCGCGCCGGGAACCCTGGATCGTTCGAGGAGAAGAGCGCTGGTGGAGTACGCGGAGGCTGTCAGGTCGCTGTACGCACGGATGCCGACGCGGATCGGGCCGAGCCTTGAGCGGATCCAGCGGCTGGTGGAGCTGCTGGACCATCCGGAGCGGAGCGCGCCGGCGATCCATCTGACCGGGACCAACGGGAAGACCAGCAGCGCGCGCATGATGACGGCGCTGCTGGCGGCGTTCGGGGTGGGATCGGGACGCTACACCAGCCCACACCTGCAGGACGTGCGGGAACGGATCGCGCTGGCGACGCGGCCGATCTCGATGGAAGAGTTCGCGGAGACCTACACCTATCTGGAGCCGTACTTCGCGGAGGTGGACCGGGAGGGGGAGCAGCCAGTCACCTTCCATGAGGCGCTGACCGCGCTGGCGTTCGCCTGGTTCGCGGAGGTGCCGGTGGACGCGCAGGTGATCGAGGTCGGCATGGGCGGCTCCTGGGACGCCACCAACGTGGTCGACGGGGTGGTCGCGGTCCTCAACCGGGTCTCGGTCGACCATCCCGAGCTGGGGGACACTCCGGTCCAGGTCGCGGTCGAGAAGGCGGGGATCATCAAGCCGGGCGCGACCGTGGTCAGCCAGGAGCAGGATCCCGACGTGCTGGCGGTGATCAGCGAGCGGACCGAGCGGCTCGGCGGCCGGCTGCTGCTCGCCGGGCGCGACTTCGGCCTGCTGCGGCGCCGGGGCGCCCACGGCGGGCAGGTGCTCGACCTGGCCACGCCCAGCGGGGAGGTCAACGGCCTGTTCCTGCCGCTCTACGGGCGGCACCAGGCGCTGAACGCCGCCAGCTCACTGGTGGCGGTGCAGGCGTTCCTCGGCGACCGGGCGCTTGACGGGGACGTCCTCCGGGAGGGGTTCGCCACCGTCACCTCCCCGGGGCGGCTGGAGGTGGTGGGGCGCAACCCGCTCGTGCTGCTTGACGGCGCCCACAACCCCGAGGGCGCCCGTGCCCTGGCCGCCGCGCTGCTGGAGGAGTTCGTGGTGGACCGGCGCACCATCGTGCTGGCCTGCCTGGCCGACAAGGACCTGCACGGCATCCTCGAGGGCCTCGCGCCGGCGACCGGGCGGCTGATCGTCACCAGCAACTCGAGCCCGCGAACCGCCGGGGCCGAGCAGCTCCACAAGGAGGCCGAGACGGTCGGCCTCGGCGCCGAGGTCGCCCCGGACGTGGCCAGCGCGGTGGGTCTGGCGCTGGAGGGCGCCGGCGAGTCCGAGGCGGTGGTGGTGACCGGCTCCCTCCACACCGTCGGCGACGCCCGCGAGCTGCTGCTGGGGCCGGGACCCGCGTAAGATCCGCGAGCATCGCTCGACATTCACCGAGTCTGGGAGGTTGGCGCGTGGCCGACGAACGCACCCTGGTCCTCTGCAAGCCCGACGCGGTCGCCCGCGGCCTGGTCGGGGAGGTCGTCGGCCGGCTGGAGCGCAAGAGCCTGCGGCTGCTCGCCATGGAGCTGCGCACCCTGGACGAGGGCGTGGCCAAGCAGCACTACGGCGAGCACGAGGGCAAGCCGTTCTTCGGCGAGCTGGTCTCCTTCATCACCAGCGGCCCGTTGGTGGCGATCGCGGTCGAAGGGCCGGAGGCGGTCGCGGCGGTCCGCGCCCTGATGGGCCCGACCAACCCGGTCAGCGCCCCGCCAGGCTCGATCCGCGGCGATTTCTGCCTGGAGATCGGCCAGAATCTGGTCCACGGCTCCGACTCGGCCGCCTCCGCCGCCCGGGAGCTGGCGCTGTTCTTCCCCGAGCTGCGGTAGCGCCCCGCCGCGGTCACCCCGGCCGTCCTCTCGCTGGCGCATTCGCCGGTCAAGTCCAGCGGGCGACCCGCCGAAGGGATCGAGATGGCGGTTCGGTAACGTCTCGCTGAGCCTCCCGGAGACGAACGACCGGCTGGTGTACCCTGACGAAGTTCCCAGTGGCTGACCGCTCACGCAGCTCAACACGGCTGCCCTGGCACTTTTTGGCGCCCCGGCCGAATCGGGGTCTGCAAAATGCGCTCGAAGGGGCTGGTTCCTTTGCAGAATGCCTTTCGTTTTCTCGGTCGGGACATGGCGGTCGATCTTGGGACCGCCAATACGCTCGTGTACGTGCGCGGGCGCGGCGTGGTCCTGAACGAGCCGTCGGTGGTAGCGATCAACACCAAGACCAACCAGGTGCTCGCCGTCGGATCGGACGCCAAGGCGATGATCGGCCGCACACCCGGCCACATCCAGGCGATCCGGCCGCTGAAGGACGGCGTCATCGCCGACTTCGACACCACCGAGAAGATGCTGCGCTACTTCGTCCACAAGGTGCACCGCCGCCAGATCCTCGCCAAGCCGCGGGTGGTGGTGTGCGTCCCGTCCGGGATCACCGGAGTGGAGCGGCGCGCGGTCTTCAACTCTGCCATCCAGGCGGGCGCGCGCTCCGCCTTCATCATCGAGGAGCCGATGGCCGCCGCGATCGGCGTCGGCCTGCCGGTCGAGGACCCCACCGGCAACATGGTGGTCGACATCGGCGGCGGCACCACCGAGGTCGCCGTTGTGGCTCTCGGCGGCATCGTGACCAGCCAGTCGATCCGCATCGGCGGCGACGAGCTGGACGAGGCGATCATCTCCTACGTGAAGAAGGAGTACTCGCTGATGCTCGGCGAGCGGACCGCCGAGACGATCAAGATCAACATCGGCTCCGCCTTCCCCCTCGCTGAGGAGCCGACCGCCGAGGTGCGCGGCCGTGACCTGGTCAGCGGGCTGCCCAAGACGATCGCCGTTGGCGCCGAGGAGATCCGCAAGGCGATCGAGGAGCCAGTCAACGCGATCGTCGACGCGGTCAAGAACACCCTCGACCGGACCCCGCCAGAGCTCGCCGCCGACGTGATGGACAAGGGCATCGTGCTCACCGGGGGCGGCGCGTTGCTGCGCGGGCTCGACGAGCGGCTCAAGCACGAGACCAGCATGCCGATCCACGTTGCCGACGAGCCGTTGCACTCGGTGGTGTACGGCTCCGGCAAGTGCATCGAACAATTCGAGACCCTGAAACGGGTGCTGGTCAGTTCCGGATCACGCTGATCTGGGCAAGTGATCTGGAAGCGTCAGACCGCGGGAAGGCGTTGTTCGTTTCGTTCCGGAAGCTGGAGCTTGAGCTGGAGGTTGGGTCGGTTGTACGCACGCCCCCGCCGCGCCCGCATGCTGCTGGTGCTGCTGCTGCTCGCCTCGATCACGGTGATCACCATCGACTTCCGCGAAGGCCAGAGCGGACCGGTCGCGCAGCTCCAGCGAGTCTCGGTCGCGGCCTTCGGGCCGCTGCAGCGAGGGGTCAGCGCGGTGGTGCGGCCCGTCGGTGCCTTTTTCAGCGGGATCGGTCAGATCGGACGCCTGCGGGCTGACAACCGCCGCCTCACCGCCGAGGTCGAGCAGCTCCAAAGCGAGGAACGCACCTACCAGGACGCGATCGGCGAGAACCAGCGCCTGCGCGGCACCCTCGGGATGGCCGCGCGATGCGGCTGCAAGACGGTCGGGGCCCTGGTGGTGGCCCGCTCCGGCTCGAACTTCCAGTGGTCGGTGACGATCGACGCGGGTTCCAGCCGGGGGATCGCCAGCGGCATGCCGGTGCTCGACGCCGACGGCCTGGTCGGCCGTGTCAGCCAGGTGACCGCTGGCTACGCCACCGTGACGCTGCTCGACGACCCCGCCAGCGGCGTCGCGGCCAGTCTTGCCCGCACCAAGGGCCCCGGCATCGTCAAGGGCGCCGCCGAAGCGGGCCTGCAGTTCGAGCCGGTGCAGGCCGGCACCGACGTGCGCCCGGGCGACGAGGTCGTCACCCGCGGCTACCAGGGCGGCGTCTTCCCGGCGGGGCTGCCGATCGGGATGGTCGCCCGGGTCGACCCCGCCGGTGCCGCCAGCCTGGTCCCAACCGTGACGCTGCGTCCCTATGCCAACCTCGGCACCATCGACGTGGTCGCCGTGGTGGTCTCCCAGCCGAAGGCTCCGTCGCGCCCGCGATCCGGCCAGCGGCCGCAGCCCCAGGCAGGGCCGGCGATGGCGGCCACCTCGGCCTCGGGTGGTGGCCGCTGATGCGCCGGCTCCTGGTCCTCGGCGCGGTGATCGTCGCCGGGCTGCTGCTCGAATCCACCGTGCTCGCCGCCTGGCGGCTGGCCGGAGCGCGGCCGGACGTGCTGGTGATCGCCGTGGTGGCGGTCGCCATGGGCGCCGGGCCGGTGGAGGGGGCGAGCTTCGGGTTCTGCGCCGGGCTGATCGCCGACCTGCTCTTCGGCCAGAGCCAGTCGGTAGGGGTGTCGGCACTGGTCTACACGGCGATCGGGTTCGCGGTCGGTGCGCTGCGGACCTATGTGACCAGCTCGGGCGCCTGGGTGCACCTGGCCCTGGCCGCCGCAGCCAGCCTCGCCTCGGTATGGCTGGCCGGGCTGGTACTGCGCGTCTTCGACCAGTCGTCCTGGGGCTACGTGGCCCGCACCGGGCTGCTGGCCGCCGCCGCCAACCTGCTGCTCACCCCACTGGTCTACCCGCTGGTCCGGCGTCTCGTCGCCCGGACCGCCCCGGCGCCGACCACGGTGATGTTCCCGTGAAACCGAAACCGCCCACGCGCTCCCAGCCACCGTCGCACCAGCGGCTGTCGCTGCTGTCGGTGGTCGTCGCCGTCCTGCTGGTCGCCCTGCTGTCGCGGCTGTGGTACCTGCAGGTGCTGGCCGCCGACCACTACGGCGACCTGGCCGAGGGCAACCGGGTGCGGCAGGTGGTGGTGCAGGCGCCACGCGGGCGCATCCTCGACCGCAAGGGCCGCGTGCTGGTCAGCAACCGGGCTGCCTGGGCCTTCACCGTCAAGCCGGCCGAGATGGCCACCAAGCAGGGGGGCGTGGTGCTCGGGCGCCTCGCCAGGCTGCTCGGCGAGCCGGCCGCCAAGCTGCGGCAGCGCATGAACGACTGGAACGGCTCGCCGCTGGAGGGCACCCCCGTCGCCGAGGACGTGCCCACCGACAAGCTCTTCTACGTCACCGAGCACGCCAGCCAGTTCCCCGGCGTGACCCCGGAGGTGCTGGCGCTGCGCGACTACCCGCACGGCAAGCTCGCAGCGCACGTGCTCGGCTACGTCGGGGAGGTCTCCCAGGGCGAGCTGAAGGCCCCCAGCTTCCAGCAGCTGCGGGCGGGCGACGTGGTCGGCAAAGCCGGGGTGGAGCTGACCTACGACCGCTGGCTGCGCGGTTCCGACGGCGTCCAGGACCTGGAGGTGAACGCCGCCGGCCAGGTCATCCGCGTGCTCGGCGGGGTCGCGCCGAAACCCGGCGCGGACCTGGAGCTGTCGCTCGACCTGGACGTGCAGAAGACCGCCGAGGACTCCCTCGCCGCCGCGATGCGGCTGGCCCGCAAGCTCCCCGACAGCCAGCGCGGCGGCACCTACCCGGCGCCCGCGTCGACCGCGGTGGTGCTCGACCCCAACGACGGCTCGGTGGTCGCCCTGGCCAGCCTGCCCGAATACGACCCGCGCAAGTTCGTCGGCGGCATCTCGCGCAAGGACTACGCCGCCTACAACACCAACCCGAACAAGCCGCTGCTGGACCGTGCCGTCCAGTCGGCCTACCCGCCCGGCTCGACCTGGAAGGCGGTCAGCGCCCTCGCCGGGCTGCAGCACGGCGCGATCACCCCGCAGAGCACCATCAACTGCCCCGGCTCATTCAAGTTCGGCAACGACCTGCGCCACGACTGGACCCCGAGCGGGCACGGCACCGTCAACCTGACCAGGAGTCTGCAGTTCTCCTGCGACGTGTACTACTACAACCTCGGCGCCCACTTCTCCAACGCCGAGATGAGCCAGGAGCGCCGCCACCAGCAGGTCGACGAGCAGATGCAGGCGACCGCCCGAAGCCTCGGCTTCGGCCGCCAGCCCGCCATCGACCTGCCCTACGCCGTCGGCGGCACGGTGCCGGACCGAGCCTGGCGCAAGCACGTCTGGCAGCTGCTCAGGCCCGTCTACTGCAAGGGCAAGAGCGCCCTGTACCAGGAGCTGTGCAAGAGCGGCTCCGTCTGGGAGGGCGGCGACGACCTGAGCATCGCCATCGGGCAGGGCTCCCTGCAGGTCTCGCCGCTGCAACTGGCCCTCGGCTACGGCGCGATCGCCAACGGCGGCACGGTCTACACCGCCCACGTGGCGCAGGCGGTGCTCGACCCAGTCACCCATAAACCGGTCCGGACGATCACCCCGAAGATCAACTCGGTGGCACGCATCCCCGCCGGCGACTTCGCCGCGGTCACCGAGGGCCTCAAGGCCGTCCCGGCGGCCGGGACCGCCGTCGCGGCCTTCGCCGGCTTCCCGCTCGACCGCTACCCCGTCGGCGGCAAGACCGGCACCGCCGACCTGCCGCCGAAAGCGCCGTTCGCCTGGTTCGCCTCCTTCGCCCCGATCGGTAGCCCTCGCTACGTCATCGTCGCCATGGTCGAACAGGCCGGCCACGGCGGCGAGTCGGCGGCCCCGGTCGCCAAGGTGCTGTACCAGAAGCTGTTCGGCCTCCCCGTCCAACCGATCGCCGCTGGCGCCGATCGGAGCGGTTGAGTCCTGTGCAAGAGTCCTGGGGATCGTGGACCGACCGGGTCTCGCGGCTCGGCTGGGAGGCCGCGAGCGAGCGGCCGATGACCTGGCGCGCGCCCTGGCGGCACCTGGACCCGACGGTGGCGCTGGCCGCCGTCGGGCTGGCGGTGTTCGGCCTGGTGGCGATCTACTCGTCGACCTTCGCGAGCCTGCGCGAGCACGGGCTGCCCGGGGCGATGATCATGCAGAAGCAGCTGGTCAACCTGCTGCTCGGCGTGGTCGCCATGGCCCTGGCGATGCTGGTCGACTACCGCCGCCTCGCCGGGTGGGCGATGGTCTGCTACGGCTTCGTGGTGGTGATCCTGGCGGTGGTGCTGACGCCGCTCGGGGCGACCTCCAACGGCGCACAGTCGTGGTTCGCGGTGGGCCCCTACCAGATCCAGCCGTCCGAGTACGCCAAGATCGGGGTGATATTGGTCCTCGCCACGATCCTGGCCGGTACGCGCGAGCGGGCCGGGCCGAAGCGGATCGCCTTCGCGCTCGCCGCCCTCGGGCTGGTCGCGGGGGAGATCCTGCTGCAACCGGACTTCGGCACGATGATGGTGTTCGTCGCGATCCTGTTCGGGATCCTGCTGGTCAGCGGGGCCCAGTACCGCTGGCTGCTGATCCTGCTGCTGGTTGGCAGCGTCGGCGTGGTCGGGATGTTCAAGCTGAACGTGCTCAAGCAGTACCAGAAGGAGCGGCTCACCGCCTTCATCGACCCGAGCGCGGACGCCACCGGCCGCGGCTTCACCTACAACGCCAGGCAGGCGCTGATCGCGATCGGGTCAGGCGGGGTGACCGGAAAGGGCTACCTGCGGGGCAGCCAGACCAACCTCCAGTACGTGCCGGAGCAGCGCACCGACTTCATCTTCACCGTGATCGGGGAGGAGTTCGGCTTCGCCGGGTCGGCGGCCCTGCTGGGCCTTCTGGCGCTGCTGCTGTGGCGCGGGCTGCGCATCGCCGCGCTGGCCAGGGACCGGTTCGGCGCGCTGATCGCCTGCGGGATCGTGGCGATGCTGGTGTTCCAGACGTTCATCAACATCGGCATGGACATCGGCATCATGCCGATCACCGGCATCCCGCTGCCGTTCGTCTCGTACGGTGGTTCGTCGCTGATCTCCAGCTTCATCGCCATCGGGCTGCTTGAGAGCATCCACATGCGCCGGTTCGCCCGTTAGCGCTGAATGTGTCGGGGGACTAGTCCTTCTCGGCAACTCCCCTTAGCAACCCCGGCCCCTTGGCTGTAGACTCAACTCAGTTTTGCGCCATGCCGATCCTGCGGTGCGGCCCGACGACGCGGTGACCGCCTTCGCACTGGCTCTCGGGCGCCAACCATGCGTCCAGCCCCTCCCGGGCAGCCCGGCCTAGTCAGCGCGGAGGCGCCAGCCGTGTGGATCGTGGCCGTCGCAACAGGCGACGGGCCAGCACCCTCGGGCGGGGATCCTTGATCCTCGTCGACGCCCGACGGGTCCGGATGTGTATGGCGGCGCCGTCCGACCCGGACGGAGACTTCGAGTCACCGGCTGACGCTGGGGACCAGGTTCCGACCGGTTCGGCCGGGGAGCGGTCACCGCACGTCCCGTCCCCCGGGTGCGCAAGAGATTTCGGCCGCCCCCGTCGGCGACCGCCCGAACTTGGTGAGGAGCATTCATGGACTCCCCGGAAGAGTCCCGGGTCGAAGGTACCCGGGACCTCCCTGGCGCACCCGCTGACAGCGGCGCGCCCAATCCCGACCCCATCCCCGATTCCCAGATCCCCGATTCCCAGCCCTCGCGGCCCACATCCGCTGACGGAGCGCGTGATGGCGCGCCAGCGGGCGATGCCGACCCGGCAGCCGAGGGCGCCCCGGCCGCCGCTCCGGCCTCGGTGACCCCCGCCCGGCGGCGCCCACGCGCCGCTGCCTCGTTCCCCGGCGGGCCGCCTCCCTCCGCTTCAGCGACCCCCGCGGCGACACTCCCGGCCCCGGCGCCGCCCACCCCCACACCACCTGCCGAGCCGGCGCCGAGCTTCCGGGTGGTCACGGTGGAGAGCACTGCCGCCTCCCGCCCGGCGGGCCCGCCCCCAGCTCCGGCTCCCTCCGCCGCTCAGCCTGTCCAGCCGCCACCGGAGGCGGAGCCGGCCCGAGCGGAGCAGGAAGCGCCCGAGCAGGTGGCTACCGAGCAGGTGGCCGAGGCTGAGGCTGAAAGCGCCACACCGGCCCGGGCCGGGCGGAGCCGCCGGCGCCGTGGCAGGGGCGGCCGTTCGGCCCGGCCGGAGGTCGGCGACGGCGACGGCGACGCGGCGGCTGCGGCCGTCCCGCCGGCCGCCCTGACAGGCCAGGATCCCGAAGCCACGGCCGCGGTTGCGGCCGGTGTCGCCGCTGCCTCCAGCGACGACGGCGACGCTGCCGAAGCGGCCGAGGAAGACGAAGCGGAGGACGAGTCGTCGGCCGCCGGCTCGGCGCGGACCCGGGCGCGGCGCCGGCGCCGCGCCGCGGCGAAGGCCCGCATCCGCACTGACGAGCCCGCCACCGATGGCGAGCCGGCCACCGAACCGGCCTCGCCCAACGGCGCGGCGGCGACGTCGCCGGTGCTGGCCGCGGACGACGGCGAGGGCGAGGGCGAGGCGACCGCGACCCAGCAGGCCGCCGCTCCGGCGACCTCGGCGCCGGCCCCAGCCGCCACCGGTGAACGGGCCCCGGCGCCATCCGCGGCCGGCCCGGGCCGCTCGGGTGGCCGTGGCCGGCAGCGGACCTCGCCCCAGAAGGCGCCCACCGCCGCCGCCTCCACACCCGCGGGGGCCGCCGAGACGGAACCCGAAGCCGCCGCTGCCGCCGCTGCCGGAACCAGCGCCGCGCCGGCCGCCGAGCAAAGGCAGCCGA
>DASWDC010000259.1:0-8348 GCA_036395655.1 Actinomycetota bacterium
CCCGGCCTGGTGGTGGTCGACGAGGCCTACGGCGAGTTCGGCGGCTCCCACGCGGCCACGCTGCTGCCGAGCCACCCGAACCTGGTGGTCACCCGGACCTTCTCCAAGGCGTTCCGGATGGCCGGGGCGCGCCTCGGCTACCTGCTCGGCGACCCGGCCGTGGTCGACGGGATCCGGCTGGTGCGCCTGCCCTACCACCTTTCGGCGCTCATCCAGACAGCCGGGCTGCGCGCCCTCGCCCACGTCGGCACGCTGATGGACCATATCGTGGCGACCAGGCGGGAGCGCGACCGGGTTGCGGCCGGGCTCGTCGCCCTGCCGGGGGTCGGGGTGCTGCCCAGCGACGCGAACTTTCTCTGCTTCTCGACCGGCGTGTCGCCGCGGGTGCTGTGGCGGCGACTGCTCGACCGGGGGGTCCTGGTCCGCGACGTGTCGGGCTACCCGACGCTGGACCGCTACCTGCGGGTGACCATCGGCACCCCGGCCGAGAACGACGCGTTCCTGGCCGCGCTCGCCGCGGAGCTGGCCTGATGGCCGCGCCAGCTCCGCCGCGTGCGCCCCGCCGCGCCCGGGTCGAGCGGCGCACCAGCGAGGTCGCGGTCACTGTCGAGCTGGACCTCGACGGCAGCGGGCAGGCCAGCGCCGACACCGGCGTGCCGTTTCTCGACCACATGCTCGCCCAGCTCGGCAAGCACGCCCGCTTCGACCTCGCCATCGTCGCCAAAGGCGACCTGCAGGTCGACGCCCACCACACCGTCGAGGACACCGGCATCGCGCTCGGCCAGGCGTTCGGCGAGGCGCTCGGCGACAAGTCGGGGGTGCGCCGCTTCGGCGACGCCACCGTCCCCCTCGACGAGGCCAGGGCGCGCTGCGCCGTCGACCTCTCCGGCCGCCCCTATCTGCGCTGGGACGTCCCGGTGGCCAGCACCCCGGGTGAGCTCGGCGGCTTTGACCCGCGCCAGGCCCGCCACCTGCTGGAGGGCCTGGTCGCCAATGCCCGCTGCACCGTCCACCTGCTCCTGGAGGCCGGCGACCTGCCCCATCATGTCCTGGAGGCCTGCTTCAAGGCGCTCGCCCGCGCCCTCGGCGACGCCTGCGCCCCCGATCCCCGCGCCGGCAGCGGCAGCACCAAAGGAACCCTCGCATGAACCCGAACCGCTCCAGACCTCGCGCCAGACCGCCCGTGGCCCTGCTCGACTACGGCGTCGGCAACCTGCACTCGGCCGCCAAGGCGCTGGACCGTGCCGGCGCCGAGGTGCGGACGGTGCCAACTGTGGCCGCCGCGGAGGCGGCGGGGGCCTGGGCCATGGTGGTGCCGGGCGTGGGCGCCTACCGCGCCTGCCTGGAGGGGCTCGGCCGGGCCGGCGGGGCCGCCGCGGTCGCCGCCTGGATCGACGCGGGCCGGCCGCTGCTCGGCATCTGCGTCGGCATGCAGCTCCTGTTCGAAGCGAGCGAGGAGGGCCCCGTCGGTGATGGCATCGGCGCGCTCGCCGGCACGGTCCGCCGCCTCGGGGGGTTCGGGGGGCATGGTCCCGCGGCCGGAAGCACTGAGGCCGTTTCCCAGCGTGGTCGCGGGGCCCCCCGATGGGTCGGGGGCCCGGTCAAGGTGCCGCACATCGGCTGGGACGAGGTGACCGTTCAGCCGGGGGGTTCGGGGGGCACGGTCCCGCGGCCGGAAGGAGTGCGGGCCGATTCCACTGCGGCCGCGGGGCCCCCCGATGGGTCAAGGAGCCGCCTGTTCGCCGGGATCGCCGACGGCGCCCGCTTCTACTTCGTCCACTCCTACGCACCCGAGGCGAGCGGCGCGGCGGTCGCGGCGGTCTGCGACTACGGCAGCCCCTTCGCGGCCGCCGTCGAGCGGGGCAACCTCTTCGGCACCCAGTTCCACCCGGAGAAGTCCAGCGCGGCTGGTCACGCGCTGCTCAGCAACTTCGTCGCCCTGGTCGCCGAGTGGGGGGCGGGGGACCAGGAGCCGGAGGGAGCGCGGGGCGCCGTCCGGGGAATCTCATGAGCGCGGCAGCGGCGAACGGGCCGGACCACGGTGACGCGGCGGGGGAACGGGAGCTCACGGCGACGGCCGTGCCGCTGACGCTGCTGCCCGCCGTCGACCTGCTCGGCGGGCAGGCGGCCAGGCTCGTGCAGGGCGCCCTCGGCACCGAGACGGCCTATGGCGACCCGGTGGAGGCCGCCCGCTCGTTCGCGGCCCAGGGCGCCGAGTGGCTCCACGTCGTGGACCTCGACGCCGCCTTCGGACGGGGCCCGCGAAACCGTGCGCAGATCGGCCGGATCGTGGCGGCGGTCGCGCCGGTCCGGGTGGAGGCCTCCGGTGGGGTGCGCCACCCCGACGACCTGGACGCCCTCCTCGGCCTGGGTGCCGCCCGGGTGGTGATCGGCACCGCCGCGCTGGAGGATCCCGCCTGGGTGGGCGAGGCGTGCGAGCGGCACGGCGACCGGGTCGCCGTCGGGCTCGACGCCCGCGGGCGTGAGCTGCGGGCACGCGGCTGGACCACCGGCGGCGGCGACCTGTTCGAGGTGCTGGACCGCCTCGACCGAGCTGGATGCCGCCGCTTCGTCTACACCGAGGTGGCCGCCGACGGCATGCTCAGCGGCCCGGCGCTCGACGGCCTGCGGGCCGTGCTGGCCGCCACCAAGCGGCCGGTGGTCGCCTCCGGCGGCGTCGCAACCCTCGATGACCTGCGCGACCTCGCCGCCCTTGCCTCCGGCGGCCTGGAGGGCGTGATCGTCGGCAAGGCTCTCTACGCGGGCCGCTTCACCGTCGCTGAGGCGCTCGCCACCGTGCGGGCGGCGGCCGGCATTGGGGAGGCGCGGCCATGACGCTCGCGCGGCGGGTGATCCCCTGCCTGGACGTCACCGCCGGCCGGGTGGTCAAGGGTGTCTCGTTCGTCAACCTGGTCGACGCCGGCGACCCGGTGGAGCTGGCCGCCCTCTACGACGCCGAAGGCGCTGACGAGCTGGTCTTCCTCGACATCACCGCCACCGTGGAGGCGCGTGAGACCCTCTTCGACGTGGTCGCCCGCACCGCCGAGCAGGTGTTCATCCCCCTCACCGTCGGCGGGGGCGTGCGCACCCCCGACGACGTGCGGCGGCTGCTGCGTGCCGGCGCCGACAAGGTCTCGGTCAACTCCGCCGCCGTCCGCGACCCGGATCTGCTCTCCGCCGGGGCGGACACCTACGGGGTGCAGTGCATGGTGCTCGCCATCGACGCTCGCCGCCGCCCCGGCGCCCGCCCCGGCGCCCGCCCCAGCGGCGGTGGCACCGGCTGGGAGGTGGTGGTCGACGGCGGCCGCACCTCCACCGGCCTCGACGCCCTCGCCTGGGCCGAGGAGGGCGCCGCCCGCGGCGCCGGGGAGCTGCTGGTCACCAGCATGGACGCCGACGGCCAGCAGACCGGCTACGACCTCGACCTGGTCGAGGCGGTCACCGCGGCGGTCGACATCCCGGTGATCGCCAGCGGCGGCGCCGGCAACCCTGACCATTTCACCGCCGCCTGCCTGGCCGGCGCCGACGCCGTCCTCGCCGCCAGCGTCTTCCACTTCGGTCAGCTCTCCATCTCCCAGGTCAAAGACAGCCTCGCCGCCGCCGGCCTCCCCGTCCGCACGTAGCTTCGACGGTCAGTCGCCGGTGTCGCTCAGGTTGCGGATCTCCCGCAGGGCCACCGAGACCATGGCGATGTCGACCGCGTCCACCTCCTTGAGGTCGTCGAACAGGGCGAGGCAGCGGTCCACCGCAGTGCGGTTGACGTCGACCCAGGCGTTGACCAGCTGCTGGGCGTCGCGGTCCTCAACTCCGGGGCGCAGCACTTGGGCGGTCAGCTCGCGCTGCTCGGAGTAGAGGTCGTCGCGCAGGGCCCCTTGGGCGAGCGCCTGCCAGTGGGTCACGGTGGGCAGCTTGGCGATCTGGTCGCGCAGCCAGTGCAGGTCGAGGCGGGCGCCGAGCGCGAAGTAGGCCGCGGCGACCGCCTCCACGGTCTCGCCGGCGGCGCTGGCCACCTCGATGACGTTCAGGCCGGAGAACAGCGCGTCCATGCTGGCGACCCGGTTGGCCAGGTCGGGTGGGACGTCGAGGGCGACGAAGCGCTCGGCGGCGTGGTCGAGCGACTCGGAGTCCGCGGGAGCCAGCAGCTTCGGCAGCTCCTGCGCCAGCGCGGTGATCCCCGGCGCGAAAGACGACACCGTCGCGGCGATGTCGAGCGGCTGGCGGCGGTTGCGCAGGAACCAGCGGGCCGCCCGCTCGATCAGGCGGCGGCCCTCGGCCATCAGGGCCGTCTGGACCGACGCGTCGACCTGGTCGTCGAGCTGGCCGAGCTCCTTCCACAGCCGGCGGGCGTCGAACACTTCCCGCGCCACCGTGTACGCGCGGGCGATGTCCGGCGCGTGGGTTCCGGTGTCCTCGCGCAGGCGGTGCACGAAGGTGGTGCCGACGCGGTTCACCATGCTGTTGGTGATGTGGGTGGCGATGATCTCGCGTCGCAGCGGGTGGCGGCGGACCTGGTCGCGGAACGGCTCGCGGAGCTTGGCCGGCAGGTAGCGCTCCAGGTCGTCGGAGAGGTAGGGGTCCTCCGGCACGTCGGAGGCGAGCAGCTCCTCCTTCACGCCGACCTTGCCGTAGGCGAGCAGCACCGCCAGCTCCGGCCGGGTGAGGCCGTGCCCGGCGGCGCGGCGCGCGTCGAGCTCCTCGTCGCTCGGCAGGCCCTCCAGCCGACGGTTGAGCCGGCCGGCGCGCTCCAGGCTGCGGATCAGCCGGAGGTGGTCGTCGAGGCTGGCGGCGGCGCGCGACTCGGTGATGCTGAGCGCCTGCGCCTGGCGGTAGTTGTCGTGCACCACCACCTGGGCGACCTCGTCGGCCATCTGGGCGAGCAGGCGGTCGCGCTGCTTACGGGTCATGTCGCCGTCGGCGACCACCTGGTTCAGCAGGATCTTGATGTTGACCTCATGGTCGGAGCAGTCGACCCCGCCGGAATTGTCGATGAAGTCGGTGTTGATGCGGCCGCCGCCGAGCGCGTACTCGACCCGGCCGAGCTGGGTGAAGCCGAGATTGCCGCCCTCGCCGACCACCCGGCAGCGCAGCTCGGCGCCGTCGACCCGGACCGCGTCGTTGCCGCGGTCACGGGCGGCGGCATGGGACTCGCTGCTCGCCTTCACGTAGGTGCCGATTCCGCCGTTCCACAGCAGGTCCACCGGCGCGCGCAGCAGCGCGCTGATCAGCTCGCTGGGCGTCAGCGCCTGGACGCCGGCCTCCAGGCCGAGCACCTCGCGGGCCTCGGCTGACAGCGGGATCGACTTGGCCGTCAGCGGCCAGACGCCACCGCCCTTGGAGATCGCCGCGGGGTCGTAGTCGGACCAGGAGGATCGGGGGAGGGTGAACAGCCGCTCCCGCTCAGCGAAGCCGCGTTCGGGATCCGGGTGGGGGTCGAGGAAGATGTGCAGGTGGTTGAAGGCGCCGACCAGTTTGCTGTGGCGCGATCGCAGCATGCCGTTGCCGAACACGTCACCGGACATGTCGCCGATGCCGACCACGGTGAAGTCGGTCGTCTGCGGGTTCATGTTGAGGGCGCGGAAATGGGCCTTGACCGACTCCCAGGCACCCCGGGCGGTAATGCCGAGCTTCTTGTGGTCATAGCCGGCCGACCCGCCCGAGGCGAAGGCGTCGTCCAACCAGAAGCCGTACTCGCGGGCGATCGAGTTGGCCAGGTCCGAGAACGTCGCCGTGCCCTTGTCGGCCGCGACCACCAGGTAGGGGTCGTCCTCGTCGTAGCGGACCACGCCGGCGGGCGGCATCACCTGGCCGTCGTGGTCGCGGTTGTCGGTCAGGTCGAGCAGCCCTCGCATGAACAGCTCGTAGCAGGCGGCCACCTCGGCGCCGAGCGCCTCCCGGTCGGCGGGTGGCGGGAGGCACTTGACCACGAAGCCGCCCTTGGCGCCGGTCGGCACGATCACCGCGTTCTTGACCATCTGCGCCTTCATCAGGCCGAGGATCTCGGTGCGGAAGTCCTCCCGGCGATCCGACCAGCGGATCCCGCCGCGGGCGACCCGGCCGCCGCGCAGGTGCACCGCCTCGGTCCGTGGCGAGTAGACGAATACCTCGAACATCGGCCGGGGCAGCGGCAGGCTCGGCACCCGCTCCGGATCGAGCTTGAACGACAGGTACGGCTTGGGTGCCCCGTCAGCCTGCACCTGGAAGTAGTTGGTCCGGGTCATCGCCTCCAGCAGCGCCAGGAAACTGCGCAGGATGCGGTCGGTGTCGAGGCTGGCGACCGAGTCGATCGCGGTGCCGATCCGCTCCCGCAGCGCCTCCACCTCGGCCGTGTCCCCGTCGGAGGCGCGCTGCCTCGCCGGGTCGAAGCGGGCGGAGAACAGCTCGACGAACTGCCGGGCGACCGCCGGGTTGGCGCACAGCGCCTCCTCCATGTACGCCTGGCTGAAGGTCAGCCGGGTCTGGCGCAGATACTTGCAGCACGCCCGCAGCAGGACGATCTCGCGCCAGCTGAGCTCGGCGCCGAGCACCAGGGCGTTGAAGCCGTCGCTTTCGGCCTCGCCGCTGAGGATCCGGCCGAAGGCGTCCTGGAACAGCTCGCGGACCCCGCCGAGGTCCACCTCGGCCATCACGGCGTCACCGGTCGCGCCCGCCCCGGCCGGCTGCACGCCCGGTGCCCCTGGCGCGTACTGCAGGCCGAAGTCGTGCAGCCACACCGAGGTCATTCCCGCCTCCGCCTCCGCCGCCGGCGGGCGGATCTCGTAGGGGCGTTCCTCGACCACCTCGACGCCCATGTCCTCCAGCATCGGGACCACGTCGGAGAGCGGCAGCGGGCGCTCCCGGCTGAACAGCTTGAGGCGCAGGGACCCCAGCGGCGCCTCCAGCGGGCGGTACAGGCTCATCGCGTTCTGGGCGTCGCGGGCGCCAGCGGTGAGGTCCTCCATCCGCTGGATGTCGTAGACGGCGCTGCGGGCGGACTGGTCCTCGCGGTAGGCGGCGGGGAACGCCTCGGCGTAGCGGGCCGACAGCCGGTTGCCGGCCTCCTCGCCGTGCTGGCCGAGCAGCAGGGCCTGCAGCTCGTCGGTCCAGGAGCGGGTCGTCTCAGCGAGCTTGGCCTCTAGCTCGTGCTGGTCGTAGGGGGGAATCTCGCCGTCGGGGACACGGATGACGAAGTGCAGCCGGGCCAGCACCGACTCCGACAGCAGCACCGCGAAGTCCAGCGTCGAGCCGGGGAAGGCGTGGCGCAGGACCGCCTCGATCCGGGTGCGGGTGGCGGTGGTGTAGCGGTCGCGGGGCACGTACACCAGCGCCGACACGAAGCGCTCGTAGCGCTCCTTCCACAGGAACAGGCGCACCCGCCGGCGCTCCTCCAACCGCAGGATGCCCATGGCGACCGTGAAGAGCTGCTCGTCGGCGATCTGGAACAGCTCGTCGCGGGGGAAGGTCTCCAGGATGTTGAGCAGCGCCTTCCAGTCATGCCCGCCGGGCGGCAGACCGGCCAGCTCCAGCACGGTGGCGACCTTGCGCCGCAGCGCCGGGATCTCGCGCGGGTTCCGGTTGTAGGCCGCCGAGGTGTACAGGCCGAGGAAGCGGTGCTCGCCGATCACAGCGCCCTGCTCGTCGAAGCGCTTGACCCCCACATAGTCCAGGTAGGACGGCCGGTGCACGGTGGCGCGTGAGTTCGCCTTGGTCAGTACCAGCGGGCGCCGGTCCCTGGCCTGGCGGCGTGCCTGCGGGGGGAGCTTGGCGAAGCTTCGCGAGTGCGAGCGGGCCACTGCCGGCCCCGGCGTCGCCGCCTTCCCCTTCCCCTTCGGCCGGGTGCTATGGCCGCGCAGGATGCCGAGCCCGCTGCCGGGCACCGGGCGCAGCACGTTCTCGCCGTCAACGACATCCAGGTCGTAGGCACGGTAGCCGAGGAAGGTGAAGTTGCCGTCGTCGATCCACTCCAGCAGCGCCCTGGTCTCGGCCAGCTCGGCCGCCTCAACCGGCGGGGGATGCTCACCGAGTTCGGCGAGGATCCCGGCGACCCGCTCCCGCATCGGCGCCCAGTCCTCGACCGCCACCCGCACGTCGCCCAGGACCCGCCCGATCCCCGCCCGGAGCTGCGTGAGCAGCTGCGGTTCGGTCTGGCGGTCGACCTCGATGTGGATGCATGCCTCCCGCAGGGCGTCGGTCGGGAGTTCGGGGGACTCTTTGGACGCCCCCTCCGGTGGCAGGAGCTGCAGCAGCTCGCCGGCCGCGTCGCGGCGGACCACCAGGGTCGGGTGGATCGGCAGGTGAATGGTGAGGCCGTGTCGGTTCAGCTCCATCGTCACCGAGTCGAGCAGAAACGGCATGTCGTCGGTGACGATCTC
>DASWDC010000260.1:0-3416 GCA_036395655.1 Actinomycetota bacterium
GGGCGGCCTCGCTCTCGATCCGGCGCAGGAGGCGCGGGAGGTCCTCGGGGTGCTGGTCGGCGCCACGGCGGAACAGCTCGGCGTAGGCACGGATCGCGGCCAGGGGGGTGCGCAGCTCGTGGGAGGCGTCCGCGACGAACCGGCGCATCCGCGCCTCGGACTGCCGCGCCCGCCCTTCGGACGCGCTCCGTTCGACGAACGCGGCCTCGATCTGGCCGAGCATGCGGTTGAGCGACTGGCCGAGCCGGCCGACCTCGCTGCCGGCGTCGGCCCGCGCGACCCGCTGGGTGAGGTCCCCGCCGGCGATGGTGGCGGCGGTCGCGGCGATGTCGTCCAGCGGCCGAAGCCCCAGCCGGACCAGCCACAGCCCGAAGGCGATCGCGCCCGCGAGCACCCCGACCGAGACCAGGATCTCGATCAGCATCAGGCTGCGCAGCGTCCCGGCGATGTCACCGAGCGGCTGCGCCACGATCAGGGTGCCGCTCCCGTCGATCAGCGGCGAGACCCGAACCCGGAAGGACGCCGCGCCGTGCTGGACGGCTGGGGTGTTCAGGTAGACGGCCGGCTCCGCCGCTCCTCCTGGCAGCGGCCCGCCGCTCTGGTATGGCGAGGACGGCGACTGGCCGCTCGCGTGGGGCGTGGGGAGCTGTGCGGGGAGCTGCGGGCTGGACTGCGTCCCGTCCCGGCCGACGCACTGCACGTTGCCTTCGACGGCGTTGCCGCTGTCACGGACCTGCAGGAAGAGGCCCTGGTAGCGGCGGCTCGCCTCGTCGAGGGCGTATTGCACGTCGATCTGGCCGCCACGGTCGTGCGCGGGCGGGCCGCCGCCCAGGAGCATCAGCTCCACGCCCCGGTGGGCCGTGTCGAGCTGCTGATCGACCCGCCCGACCAGGAAGGAGCGCAGCCGCGAGTAGGTGGCCACGTCGGCGACGCCGAGCCCGCAGATCACCAGGATCAGCAGGACCGCCAGCAGCCGCGCCCGCAGCGAGAGCGGGCGTGCCGGCAGCAGCCGCCGCAGCGGCGAGCGGGCTGGCGCGCTGGTCATGTCACACGGCTTCGTTCGCTGGGAGCCGCAGGCTGTAGCCGACCAGCCGGATGGTGTGGATCAGCGGCGGGCCGTGGCGGTCCAGCTTGCGGCGCAGGTAGCTGACGAAGGTCTCGACGACGTTGTCGTCTCCGTTGAAGTCGTACTCCCAGACGTGGTCGAGGATCTGTGTCTTGGACAGGACCTGGCGCGGGTTGAGCATGAAGTAGCGCAACAGCTTGAACTCGGTGGCGGTCAGGTGGATCTTGGCGTCGCTGCGGAAGACCTCGTGGGTCTTCTCGTCCAGGACCAGGTCGGCGAAGCGCAGCACGCCGTCGGCCTGGGCGTCAGGATGGCTGCGGCGCAGGACCGCCCGGACCCGGGCGATCACCTCGGCGAGGCTGAAGGGCTTGGTCACGTAGTCGTCGCCGATATCGAGGCCGCTGAGCTTGTCCTCGGTGGCGTCCTTGGCGGTCAGGAACAGCACTGGGGTGCCGATGCCGCTGCTGCGCAGGCGCCGGGCGACCTCGAAGCCGTCGACGTCGGGAAGCATCACGTCGAGCACGATGAAGTCGGGCCGGAACGACGCCGCCGCCGCCAGCGCCGCCCGGCCCGTCGCTGCCTCCTGCACCTCGAATCCCTGGTAGCGCAGGGCGGTCGCGACCGCATCGGTGATCGACGGCTCGTCGTCCACGACCAGGACGCGCGCCGACACCGGTGCCGCTGCCATCTCGCCTCCCCCTCGAACTGCCCGACCTGAACTGCCCGATCCTTCCAGATCGAGTATGCCGCGCCTACCTGTGTGTCCGCTGTGGCGGCTTCCTCCCTCAAGCTGGGGCCGTCTCGGTTATTCGTAGCGAAGCGCGTCGGCCGGGTCCAGGCCGGCCGCCTGATTGGCCGGGCCAATCCCGGCGAGGATCCCGACCAGGGCGGAGATCGCGAGCGCGAGCGCCGCCGCCGGGTACGAGGCGATCGTGCGCTGGCCGGTGACATGGGGCAAGGCGTAGGTGAGCCCGAGACCGCCGGCTACGCCGAGCAGGCCGCCGAGGACGCTGAGGACGGTCGCCTCGGTGAGGAACTGGGCGATCACGTCGCGGCGGCGGGCGCCGATCGCCCGGCGGATGCCGATCTCGTGGGTGCGCTCCCGGACGGCCACCAGCATCACGTTGGCGACGCCGATGCCGCCGACCACCAGGCTGATCGCGGCGATCGCGGTGATCAGGCGCGTGAAGTTGGTGGAGGACGCCTGGCGGGCCTGGATCAGGGTGGTCGGGTCGATGGTCAGGAAGTCGTTGTTGGCGCTGGCGTCCAGGCCGTGCGTGGCGCGCAGCGTGTTGGTCACGTCGGTGCGGTAGCGGCTGTTGACCGCTCCGGCGCTGGTGGCGGCCACGCGGAACTGGTTGACCGTGGCGTTCCCGCTCACCAGCCGCCCGACCAGCGACGACATCGGCACCAGCAGACTGTCGTCCTCGCTGGAGAACCCCTGGCCCTGGGCATGGAGCACCCCGACGACCACGAAATGGTCGGGCCCGACGGTGAGGGTGGTGCCGATCGCCGAGCGGGGCGTCAGCCCGAGGTCGGAGGTCAGGGTCGCGCCCAGGACCGCCAGGGGCAGCTTGCGGGCCTCCGCGAAGCCGCTGAAGAAGGTGCCGGAGGCGACCTGCAGGTGGTCGGTGCCCATCAGTGCGGGCGTGGTGCCCTTGACCGGCGACTGCACGCTGGTGGTGTCAGCGGTGATGGTCTGCTGGGTCTGCAGCACCGGGGCGACCGCCGCGACCGTGCTGAGCTTCTGCAGGGCGCCAAGGTCGGTCAGCTTGAGGCTGTTGGCCGACCCGGCGGCACCGGCGAGGCCGCGCCCGAAGCCGCGCCCGCTGGTGACTGTCAGGGTGTTCGCGCCGAGCCCGCTGAACTGGTCGTTCACGTCGGCGGCGGAGCCACGCCCGACCGCCACCAGGGTGACCACCGACCCGACTCCGATGATCACCCCGAGCACGGTCAGCGCCGACCGCGCCGCGTTCGCCCCCAGGCGGTTGAAGGCCAGCCGGATCGACTCGAAGATCATGGGCGCGCCGCCGTCGTCCTCCGCCGCCCCGCGTCCCTGGTCGTCCTCCTCATTGGACCACTCCGAACCCGGGACCGGCGCCGCCACCACCACCGCCGCCACCGCCCCCACGCTGGTTGGTGGCCTGGGTGGTCGCGGTGGTGTTCTGGCTGGCGGAGACGCCGGTCACGACCTGGTCGCCTGGCCGGACGCCGGCGATGATCTCACTGCCGCTGGCGGTGGAGAGGCCGACGATCACCTGGCGGGCGACCGTCTGGCCGTCGCCCAGCTCGACCTGCACGGTCGGGTTGTTGGCGCCGCCGCCGATGGCGGAGGTCGGCACGATCACCA
>DASWDC010000261.1:0-5013 GCA_036395655.1 Actinomycetota bacterium
CGCGGAGGTCGACTTCTCCAAGCTCGCCAGCAGCGCGATCAAAGTCTCCGCCGACCGCCGCACCGCCACGATCACCCTGCCCCGCGCGCAGCTCAGCCAGGTGCACATCGACGTGGACCACAGCTACGTCTTCAGCCGCCAGCGCGGCGTGCTGGACCGGATCGGCTCGGTGTTCGCCGAGGATTCCAACAGCCTGCAGCAGCTCTACCAGGTCGCCGAGGTCAAGCTGGCCGCCGCCGCGCAGCAGAGCGGCGTCGCCGACCGGGCCGAGCAGAACACCCGCGCCACGCTGGAGGGGATGCTCCACTCGCTCGGCTACACCACGGTCATCGTCAACTTCACCGGCCCGGCCGCCCCGCCGAAATGAGACTGCGCCGGAGCCGAGGTGACCGTGACGTGACCGGCGCTGCCGGCCGCGTCGAGGACTGGTTCCTGACGGCGGAGGAGCGCGGCAACCCGGCGACCTCGACCAGCGCCTGGACCGAGGGCAACCTCGCCGAGCCGCTGATCCACGGCGCCAGCTACTACACCCGGCTGCTGCAGGCCCTGCGCACCCTGCGGCCCGGTGACCAGCTCGCCATCGCCGACTGGCGCGGCGACGCCGACCAACTGCTCGACGGGCCCGGCAGCGAGCTGGGCCGGATCCTCTGCGACCTGGCCGAGCGAGGCGTTGGGGTCCGGGGGCTGCTGTGGCGCTCCCACCCGAGCCGGGCACACTTCAACGAGGAGCAGAACCGCCACCTCGGCGAGATCGTCAACCAGGCGGGCGGGCAGATCCTGCTGGACGAACGGGTCCGCGGACCCGGGTCGCAGCACCAGAAACTGGTGCTGCTGCGCCACGACGGCCGTGAGGACCTCGACGTTGCCTTCCTCGGCGGGATCGACCTGTGCCACGGCCGCCGTGACGACGAGCGCCACCTCGGCGACCCGCAGTCCACCCCGATGGACGAACGCTACGGGCCCCGGCCGCCCTGGCATGACGTGCAGCTGGAGGTCCGCGGCCCGGCCATCGGCGACCTTTCGATCACCTTCCGGGAACGCTGGGAGGACCCCACTCCCCTCGACCACCACAATCCCTGGCGTGCTCGCCTCACCCGCAAGGTCCACCAGCCCCGCCACCCCGACCCGCTGCCGCCGGTCCTGCGCGACCCAGCGCCGGTCGAGCGTGCAGGCGAGCGAAGCGACGCCGTCCATGGGAGGACGCCGGCCGAGGCGGAGGCGGAGCCGGCCGGGACGCACGCGGTGCAGATCCTGCGCACCTACCCGGCCAAGCGGCACCCGCTGCCGTTCGCACCGGAGGGCGAACGCAGCGTCGCCCGCGCCTACTCCAAGGCCCTCAGCCGCGCCCACCGGTTCGTCTACCTGGAGGACCAGTATCTCTGGTCCGCGGAGATCGCGCAGGTCCTGGTGGTCGCCCTGCGCCGCGCGCCGCAGCTGCGCCTGGTCGCGGTGGTGCCCCGCTACCCCGACCAGGACGGCCCCTTCACCGGCCCGCCCAACCGGATCGGCCAGCAGACCGCCCTCGACCAGGTCAAGGCGGCCGGCGGCGACCGCGTCGCCGTCTTCGACCTGGAGAACGAGCAGGGCACCCCGGTCTACGTCCACGCCAAGGTCTGCGTGATCGACGACGTCTGGGCGGCGGTCGGCTCCGACAACCTGAACCGCCGCTCCTGGACCAACGACTCGGAGCTGACCGCCGCGGTCCTCGATCCGACCCTCGACCGCCGCCTCCCGGCCGACCCCGCCGGCCTCGGCGACGGTGCCCGGGTCTTCGCCCGCGAGCTGCGCCTCACCCTCTGGCGGGAACACCTCGGCTTCGGCCCGGACGACGACCCCGCCCCCCTGCTCGACCCCGAACGCGGCTTCCAGCTCTGGCGCGACCGCGCCGCCGCCCTCGAAGCCTGGCACCGCGCCGGCCGCACCGGCCCCCGCCCCCCCGGCCGCATCCGCGACCATCGCCCCGGCCGCGTCCAGCCTTGGGCGGTCTGGTGGGCCTGGCCCCTCTACAAGACCATCGTCGACCCCGACGGCCGCCCCCGCTTCCTCCGCCGCACCGGCAAATTCTGACGCGCTGCCGCTACTGCCGCAGGTGTTCGGCGAGGAAGGCGATCGCCCTGGGGTAGCGGTATTCGATGGCAGCGTGGGTGGCTTCGAACAGCTCGAAGGTATAGGAGACGCCGATGGTGTCCAGTTCGGCGGCGAAGGCGGCGGCGCCCAGGTCGAGGAAGTACTCGTCGCGCTTGCCGGCGTCGAGGTAGATACCGCGCATCGAGCGGAGGTCGTCGGCGTGGCTGGGGGCCATGCGGACGGGGTCGAGCGCGAGCCAGCGTTGCCAGATGTCGTCGCGGAGCTTGCCGGTGGCGACGTCGAAGGGGAGGGTCACGGTGCCGTCGGGTTCGGCGGAGTAGCAGGCGGCCATGCAGTAGGCGTTGAGCAGGTCGCCGTCGTGCTCTTTCGAGAAGGCCGGCCGGGAGTTGAAGTCGGCCCAGAACTTCTCGTAGGAACCCTCGTAGTCGTCGCGGAGGGCGCGGACCGCCTTGGCGATGTCGGGCAGGTAGCACAGCTCGAACAGGGCGTCGCCGGCGTGGCTGGCGAGGGCGCCGAAGACGTCGGGGCGCAGCATCGGGACCACCATGGCGCCGTAGCCGCCGCTGGACTTGCCGGTGAGGCCGCGGTGCTCGCGGCCGGGCAGGGTCGGGTAGTGGCTGTCCACGAACGCGACCACCTCGTCGCAGAGGTAGTCGAGGTAGCGGCCGGTGCCTGGTGAGTTCAGGTACTGGCTGCCGCCGAGCGAGGTCCAGGCGTCGACGAACACCACGATCGCGGGCGGCGCGCCGTGGCCGGCGAACAGCTGGTCGATGCGCTCGGGCATGGTGGGACGGAAGGGGGTGCGGTTCCACCACATGTCCACCTGGCCGGTGAGGCCCTGGATCAGGTAGATGCTCGGGTAGCGCACGCTGGGGTCGTCACCGGCGCCGGGGGGCAGGTAGACCCAGAGGGGCCGCTCGTGCGGGTCGCCGAGGGGGTTGTCCCCCAGCGCCTCGCTGGTGATGGTGCGCTCGTCGAAGGTTCCCTGAAATTCCACGTGCCACGGGCGCAACGAAAGCCTCCTTGCGTTGTTCGGGGTCGCTTCAGAGCAGCGGTGCGGCCTCGCGGGCATGGTAGGTGATCACCATGTCGGCGCCCGCCCGGCGGATGGCGGTCAGGATCTCGAGCATGACCCGCTCGCCGTCGATCCAGCCGCGCTCGGCGGCGGCCTTGAGCAGCGCGTACTCCCCGGAGACGTGATAGGCGGCGGTGGGCAGGCCGAAGGCCTCCTTGACCCGCCAGATGACGTCCAGGTAGGCGTGCGCGGGCTTGACCATCACCATGTCGGCGCCCTCGGCGACATCCAGGGCGACCTCCCGCAGGGCCTCGTCGGCGTTGGCGGGGTCCATCTGGTAGCCGGTGCGGTCGCCGAACTGCGGGGCCCCCTCGGCCGCGTCGCGGAACGGCCCGTACAGCCCGGAGGCGTATTTGGCCGCGTAGGCGAGGATCGGCAGGTCGGTGAAGCCCGCCTGGTCGAGGGCCTGGCGGATGGTGCCGACCTGGCCGTCCATCATGCCGCTCGGCGCGATGATCGTCGCTCCCGCCTCGGCTTGGGCGACCGCGATGCGGGCATAGCGCTCCAGCGTCCCGTCGTTGTCCACCGAATTGTCCGGGCCCAGGACGCCGCAGTGGCCGTGGCTGGTGTACTCGCAAAGGCAGAGGTCGGCGATCAGCTCCACGTCATCGCCGAGGTCATTGTGGAGGGCGCGGAGGGCCTGCTGGATGATCCCTTCCGGCGCCCATGCCTGGGTGCCGTCGGGGTCCTTGTCGGTGGGGATGCCGAACAGCACCAGCGCCGGGATACCGAGGGCGGCCAGCTCGGCGGCTTCCTTGCGGAGGCTCTCCAGGGTGTGCTGCCAGTGGCCGGGCATGGAGGCGATCGGCTCGGGGGCGCCGAGGGGTTCCTTCACGAACAGCGGCGCGACCAGATCGCGGCGCGACAGGGTGGTCTCGCGGACCAGCTCGCGCAGGACCCCGCTGCGGCGAAGGCGGCGGGGACGGCTGGCGGGAAACGGCGCTGGTGACTGCATCGGGCACTCCTGGCGCTGCACGGACAGTGAGCCTGACCACCCTACCGCAGCAGGCCCAGCCGCGAGCCTGGCCCGTGCCGATGCTGCTATCAATGAGGCATGGCCGCCCCCAGACGTCGTCTCGGAGGTGTTCCGCACCACGCTGCTGCAGCTCGCCGCGCCAGACGCCCTGCGGGGCCGGATCAGCGCCCTGTGGCTCGCCCAGGTGAGCGCCTCACCGCGGATCGGCGACGCGGAGGCCGGCGCGGTCGCCGCGATCTCCACCCCGCAGATCTCGGTGATCTCCGGCGGGCTCGCCTGCATCGCCGGGGCGCTCGCCCTCGTCTGGCTGATCCCCGGGCTCCGCCACGCCCGCACGGCCGCGCCGGCGTCGAGCGGGGAGGCCGCCGGCCCTCAACCCGAAGTTCTTCAGGAGGCCGCGGGGGCGAGCGCCTCCAAGATCTCCTCGGCCGCCGCCAGCGACGCGCCCGGGTCCGCGTCCGGGGAGCCGAACTCCGGGTCGTAGTTGAGGTCGAAGAAGACCTCGGTGACGCCCTGCTCCCGCAGCCGGTCGAGGTCGGCGCGGATGTCGTCATAGGAACCATGAAGCGGACGCCGGTCGGGCTGGCCGGCGGGGCGCACCCGCAGCGGGCCGCGGGAGACGAAGCGGAGCGACTCGGGGTCGCGGCCCGCCTCGCGGGCGGCCTGCTTGACCGTGGCGATCGGCTCGCCGATGTGGGCCAGGTCGGCGTTGCTGGCGCTGATCCAGCCGTCGGCGAGGCGGCCGGCGCGCCGCAGCGCTGGCTCGGCGCTGCCGCCGAGCAGCAGCGGCGGGTGGGGGCGCTGCAGCGGCTTGGGGTCCATCCGCGACGGCGGGACCTCGTAGTACTGGCCGTGGAACTCGGCCACGTCCCCG
>DASWDC010000262.1:0-3210 GCA_036395655.1 Actinomycetota bacterium
CGCCAACGCCAACCCGCTGGAGGCGGTGCTCGGTGGCGGCCGGGCCGCGCTGCCGCGTCTGGCCCTCGGCGGCCTGCTGGTCGCCGCCGGGATGGGCTACGTGCTCGGCAACGTGGTGGTGAACGGCAAGGTCGTGAACGCCGTGAGCGGCGTGCTGCTGTCGATCGCGGTGACCGCCGCCGGGCTCACCCTGATCTTCGGCCCCTGGGTGATGCGGCTCGCCCGACAGGTTGGCGAGGAGCGGCGCGCCCGCATCCGCTCCGAGGAGCGCGCCGAGGTCGCCGCCCACCTGCACGACTCGGTGCTGCACACCCTGGCGCTGATCCAGCGTGCCGACGCGCCGCTGGAGGTCGCCACCCTGGCCCGCCGCCAGGAGCGGGAGCTGCGCGCCTGGCTCTACGGAGTGCACGCCCCCGTCGCCGCCTCCGCCGGCCTCCCGTGGACAGCATCGCTTGGCTCGCCTGCACGCTCGGCCGGCGGCCGCCGCGAGCGGCTCGGCGCGGCGGTCGAGGCGCTCGCCTCCAAGATCGAGGAGCTGTACGCGATCAAGGTCGACGCGGTGGTGGTCGGCGACGAACCGCTCGACGAGCGCTCCCGCGCGGTGCTGCTCGCCTGCCAGGAAGCGGCCGTCAACGCCGCCAAGCACTCCGGCGCCCCGCTGGTCAGCGTCTATGTGGAGGCCGAGCCCGAGGCGATCACCGCCTACGTCCGCGACCAGGGCAAGGGTTTCGACCCGGAGGCAACCCCGCCGGACCGCCACGGCATCGCCGACTCGATCCGCGGCCGCATCCAGCGCCAGGGCGGCACCGTGGCCATCGCCAGCGAGCCCGGCGCCGGCACCGAGGTGACCATCACCATGCCACGGCCAAGGGAGGGACGATGAGCGTTCCCGCGCGGGGCGCCGGCGGCCCCATCCGGGTGTTCCTGGTCGACGACCACCAGTTCTTCCTCTCCGGGCTGCGGGCCGAGCTGGGGGCCCAGTTCGCCATCGTCGGCGCCGCCGCCGACGCGGACGCGGCGATCGAGGGCGTCCGCCGCACCCAGCCCGACGTGGTCCTGCTGGACGTGCACCTGCCTGGAGGCGGGGGCCGGGCGGTGCTGGAGGCGGTCCGCCAGACCCACCCGGAGATCCGCTTCCTGGCCCTGTCGGTCTCCGACGCCGCCGACGACGTCATCGGGGTGATCCGCGCTGGCGCACGCGGCTACGTCACCAAGTCGATCTCCCCACCCGAGCTGGCCTCGGCGATCCGCCGCGTGAACGGCGGCGACGCGGTCTTCTCGCCGCGCCTGGCCGGGTTCGTGCTGGACGCCTTCCACGGCGAGCTGACCACCCCCCTCGACCCGGAGCTGGACCAGCTCACCGCCCGCGAACGCGAGGTCCTGCGCCACATCGCCCGAGGCTTCACCTACAAGGAGGTCGCCCGGCGCCTCCACCTGTCGGTCAAGACCGTCGAGACCCACGTCTCGTCGGTGCTGCGAAAGCTGCAGCTCTCCAGCCGCCACGAGCTGACCCGCTGGGCCTCGGACCGGCGCCTGGTATGAGTGCTGGCGTCGCCCTGGGGCTGGTCGCCGCCACCTTCGTGGCGTCGTTCGTGGAGTTCGTCGAGGCGCTGACGATCGTCCTGGCGATGGGGGTGACGCGCGGCTGGCGCTCCGCGCTCGCCGGGACCGCCGCCGCCGCGCTGGCGCTGGCGGCGTTCACCGCGGTCGCCGGCTACGCGATCGCCACCTGGCTGCCGGAGTCGCTGCTGCGGCTGGTGATCGGCGGCCTGCTGCTGGTCTTCGGCCTGCAGTGGCTCCGCAAGGCGATCCTGCGGTCCAGCGGCCTCAAGGCCCTCCACGACGAGGAGGAGACCTTCGCCGCGCAGGCCGCCGCCGCCGAGCAGGCCGGCCGCCGGATGGCCTTCGGCCTCGACTGGTTCTCCTTCGTGGTCTCCTTCAAGGGCGTGTTCCTGGAGGGCGCCGAGGTCGTCTTCATCGTGCTCACCTTCGGCCAGAACGCCCGCAACATCCCGGTCGCGGCCGCCGCCGCAGCCGCCGCCGGGTTCGTCGTGGTGGTCGCCGGGATCGTCGTCCAAGGGCCGCTGGCGCGGGTCCCCGAGAACACCCTCAAGTACGTGGTCGGCCTGATGCTGACCACCTTCGGCACCTTCTGGTCGGTGGAGGGCCTCGGCATCGCCCGCCCCGGCGGCGAAAGCCTCACCTGGCCCGGCGGCGACCTGATGCTCCCAGTCGTCCTGCTCGCCTGGCTCGCCCTGAGCCGTCTCCTGATCCGCACCGCCCCCACCCTGGCCACCCCGACCCCCGTCACCGCTTCGCAGGCGAAGGAGTCCTGAGCGCCATGATCGCCGTCAGGTTCGTCCGGGCCTTCCTGCGGTTCTGGTACGACTTCGTCATCGGCGATGACTGGAAGATCGCCACCTCCGTCGCCGTGGTGCTCGTGACCGGTGCGCTCCTCGCCCACAACACCCACCTGCCCGACGGAGCGACAGCGGTCCTGCTCGGGCTCGCGCTGCTGGCAGCCTTCGTGGTCGAGTTCGCGATCGACACCCGCCACCGGCGTTAGGCTGATCCGAACCTCGCGAGCCGACTTCGAACTTCGAGGAGCATGGGCCTCATGCTCTAATTCGCCTCGCGCACGCGCAGCAAGGCGTATGTGGCGATGGTCGCAGTATCGGTGATGGCGCCATCACCGATCATCTGCTCGAAGCTGCTGCGGGCAACCCACTGCTGGCACATGTCCTGCTCTTCACATTCGCGCCGCGCCGGGCCGTGTTCCAGTGAGGTCGCCAGGAACACATTGCAGCCCTGACTGCTCATTCCGTAGGCGATGTGAAGCCTCGCCAGATGCTCAAGATGCCCGGCACGAAGGCCCGTCTCCTCGGCGAGCTCGCTACGGGCAAGCTCAGCCGGGTCGCCATCCTGCCCGTGGGGGAAGGTTCCCTGTGGGAACTCCCAGAACCGGCCACCGACGGTGTAGCGGTACTGCTCGACCAGCCAAAAGCCGCCACGGTCGGCGGCATCGCGGCGGACGGGTTCTCCGACCTGCGCGCCGATGCCGGGTTGCAGCGCGATCCCCGGTGCGGACCCGATGCGACACCCATCGGCGTGGCCCTCCGCACCGGGGATGCTGTGCGTCGCTCACTTGCAGGGGGGCAGGGTCGTGGTGGTCGCCGAGGTGGTGGTGGTCGACCCGGACGTGGGCGGCAG
>DASWDC010000263.1:0-4229 GCA_036395655.1 Actinomycetota bacterium
CCAGCACCGGCCTCGACCTGCCGGTCGGCGACGCCGCGCTCGCGGTCGGCACCGGCGTCCTCATCACCCTGGTCGCCGCCTTCGCGCCGGCCCGCAAGGCCACCCTGATCGCCCCGATCGCCGCGCTGCGCACCACCACCCCGGCCGTGGGGGGGTTTTCCACCCGCCGGCCGAGCATGCAAGCGAGCGAAGCGATGCCGTCCATGGGAGGCCGGCGGAGCCGCCTTGTCAGCGGCGCCGTGGTGGCGGTGGCCGGGAGCGCCGCGCTGCTCGCCGGCCTGTTCGGCCACACCGGCGCCGGGAGCCTGCTGGTCGGCGGCGGCGCGCTCGCCGCCTTCATCGGCGTGACCGTGCTCTGCCCCTTGTTCGCCAAGCCGCTCGCCGGGGCGATCGGCGCGCCGTTGCGGCGCCTGCCCGGCCGCACCGGGGTGCTCGCCCGCGACAACGCGATGCGCAACCCCAAGCGCACCGCCGCCACCGCCGCGGCGCTGATGGTCGGCCTCGCCCTGGTGGCCGCCTCCGCGGTGCTCGACGCCTCCCTCAAGCGCGCCGCCGATCAGGCGATCGACCAGGGCACCCTGGCCGAGCTCTACGTCCAGCCCGCCGACCCCGACAGCGGCCTCGACCCGGCGCTGGCCCACTCGATCGCCGCGCAGCCCGGTGTCGCCGCCGTCGGCGAGGTCCGCGAGACCGAGGGCACGATCGCGGGGGCCTCCTTCCAGAAGGTCGACGGCGTCGACCCCGCCGTCGTCGGGCAGGTCGCCGACCTCAAGGTCAAGAGCGGCAGCGTGGCCGCCCTGAGCGACGCCGCCGGCAACCTGCTGGTCTCGGCCAGCGCCGCCAAGTCCCACCACTGGACGGTCGGCAGCGCCGTGCCGGTCAAGCTCGACAAGAGCAAGGGCGCGGGCACCCTGCGGGTCGTCGGCACCTTCGCCGGCAAGGGCTCCTTCGGCGACTACCTGATCAGCCTTACCAGCTACGACCAGATCACCGGCCAGCCCACCGACACCCTGCTGATGGTCAAGGCCGTCCCCGGAGCCCCGGTCGCCGCCCTGAAGGCCCGGATCAGCGGCCTGCTCGGCGCCTACCCCGGCGCCAAGGTCCTCGACCAGGCCGGCTTCAAGCAGGCCACCGGCGCCACCCTCGACCAGATCCTCAACCTGCTGGTCGCCCTGCTCGCGCTCGCCGTGGTCATCGCCCTGCTCGGCATCGTCAACACCCTCGCCCTGTCGGTCGTCGAGCGGACCCGCGAGCTCGGCCTGCTGCGCGCCATCGGCATGCGCCGTGGCCAGGTCGGCGCCATGATCGCCGGCGAAGCCATGATCATCGCGATCTTCGGCGCCCTGCTCGGCATCGTCCTCGGCGTCGGCCTCGGCAGCGCCCTCGCCGCCGCCCTCACCCGCGGCAACGGCGCCGCGGTCGTCGCCATCCCCGGCACCCAGCTGCTGGTCTACGTCATCGGCGCCGGCTTCGCCGGGATCCTCGCCGCGATCGCCCCCGCCCGCCGCGCCGCCAAGCTCAATGTGCTCACCGCCATCGCCAGCGAATAGACGAAGCATCAGCAGCCGGAGGGGGTCGCCGCCGTTGGCGACCCCCTCCGGTTACTGGCGGCTACGGCGTTTCTCCCGCAAAACGTCCTGGTCACTGCTTGCTGGATCTACGGGAGCGGGACGAACAACGCCCTACGGCACATAGCCGATTGACAGCCAATATGGGTGAGAGTGTCACCTGATGGTGGTGGGTTCCCTCCTCGAAAGGAGCAACGCGTGAGAAGAGCGCGATGCATCCTGTTCACAATCGCAATCCTGGGCGCGCTCCTGGCGGTGGTGGTGCCCTCCGGGGCGCCGGCAGGCGCGGCGAACGCGACACCCCTGTGGATGCTGCACACCCAGCGCTTCTCCGGCGGCATCTCCGGCGGCGTCCGCGCCATGGCCTCCCCGGAGGCGACGGCCGCCCAGGCCAGGCACGCCGGCGTCGTCGCGGCGACCGGGTCGGGCCTGCACAACGTCCAGATGAACGACGACTCCAACCCACCCCTCCCCCAGAACGAGACCTCGGCCGCCGCCAGCCTCGCCAACCCGCTGGTCGCGGTCGCGGCGTCCAATGACTACGTCAGCGGCGGCGTCGCGATCATGCGCACCGCCAACGGCGGCAGGTCCTGGGCGACCACCCGGGTCGTCCCGCAGTTCGGCGGCACGCGCGACTTCTGCACCGGCGGCGACCCCGCGGTCGCCTACAGCCTCCGCGACCACGCCTTCTACGTCGCGCAGCTCTGCTTCTTCCGCGCCCTGCCGTTCTCCGAGGTGCAGGTCTACAAGTCAATCGACAACGGCAAGACCTGGACCCCCGGGCGTGAGGCCGCGCGGGCGGCGAGCAACTTCGACTACACCACCGGCACGGTCGACGCCTCGATCTTCAACGACAAGGAATACATCGCCGTCGACAACACCCCGACCAGCCCCCACTACGGCCGCCTCTACGTCACCTACACCAAGTTCCACCTGCTGGCGGACGGGTCCAGCGACTTCTGCCCGATCCAGCTCTCCTACACCGACACGATCCCGACCACCAACCCGTCGCTGACGGTGTTCCGGCACACCGCCGTCGTCCCCGACGCGCCCGGCTCCGGCGGGGTCGGGGAGTCCGCCAACCAGTTCAGCGACCCGCAGGTGGAGAAGAGCGGCGCCCTCGACGTCGCCTACGGCCTCGAGGAGTGCAACACCGCGATCGACCACGGCTTCCGCTTCCAGAAGTCGACCAACGGCGGCGCCAGCTTCCTGGCCAGCGCCGTCCACGTCACCAAGCCCGGCCAGTTCCAGGACAACCCCGACCCGGGCGACCTGCTGCCGCCGACCGCGTTCCGCGCGCCGAACACCGAGTCGCTGTCCTACAACCCCAAGACCGGCGGCTTGGTCTACGTCTACCAGAACGACATCAACGAAGCGGCCTCCGGCACCGACATCGACGTGCAGACCTCCAGCGACGGCGGCCTCCACTGGAGCAACGCCAAGGTGCTCAGCACCGCTGGCGGCGCCCCGGCCCCGAACGACCAGTTCTTCCCCTGGGCGGCCACCGACCCGTCCGGGGCCACCTACGTGATCTGGTTCGACCGGCGCCGCGACCCCGCCAACCGCAACATCGACACCTGGCAGGCGGTCTCCACCAACAGCGGCGCCTCCTGGACCAGCGCCCGGATCAGCACCGTCTCGTGGAACCCCGACCTCGGGTTCTTCACCTCGGGCGCGTTCATCGGCGACTACAACGGCCTCGCGGTCTCCAGCAAGGCCGTCTACCCGGTCTGGACCGACGGCCGCAACGACGCCATCGCCACCACCGGTATCGGCGAAACCGACATCTTCACCAACGTGGAGCTCCACGGCTAGCGGCCGAGGCTTCGTCGGGGGAGCCCACGCTGAGCGGGCTCCCCCGAGCTTTCTCTTGCCGAAGCGAACTTGTCGGAAAAAAGGTGTATCTTCTTCCCCGCGACATAGGTCGCGTGCAGCCGCCGCTTCGGACCGGTTTCGGGGAGGTGGGGATGAACCAGGAGCTGCTGGCGCTCTTCGAACAGGACCAGGCGGACCGCGACGGCGGCCTCCGGCCTGATGCCCGCGCCCGCGACGACCGGCGCCGGCACCAGGTCGAGGCGCTGATCGCCGCCGGGGGGCTCCGCGACCCCGAGGACTACTACCACGCGGCGATGGTGTTCCAGCATGGCACCAAGCCAGCCCACTACCTGCGCGCGCACGAGCTGGCCAGCCGTGGCGCCGAGCTGGGTGTCCGCGAGGCGCGCTGGCTGGCGGCAGCGGCCTACGACCGCTGGTTGATGATGAACGGCCGCCCGCAGAAGTACGGCACCCAGTACCGCGCCGACGGCGGCCGCTGGATGCTGTGGGAGGTCGACCCGGCCACCACCGACGCCGAGCGTGCCGAATGGGACGTCCCCACGCTCGCCGAGGCGCACGCCCGGGCCGAGGAGATGACCCGGGCGGATCCGCCGCCGCGCCGCTGATCCCGCACGGCCCGTCCGCTCGCGAGATCCGTTCTAGAGGAGCTGTAGCTGGTCTCCGGCTGGCGCGGCCGGCTGCGGCCGCTTGGCCGCGGTCCGGTAGTGCTCCAGCAGGGCATCCTCGATGTCGGCCAGATAGGGGGAGGGGGCGGCCTCCGCGACGGTGCCGTGGCGGGTCCGCTGCCGCGCGTGGGTGAGCAGCAGGTGGGACTTCGCCCGGGGC
>DASWDC010000264.1:0-3480 GCA_036395655.1 Actinomycetota bacterium
GATGCGCCCGGTGCCGACCGGCAGCCCCCGGCGCCGCAGCAGCCGCCCGAACCCGACCAGCCGCCGCAGCCCCGCCTCCGCCCCGGCCTGAACCTGTGCCTGCGTCCCGGCCTCGGCCTCCATTGCGGTCACTCCTTGCCGAGCACCTGGTCGAGCTGGGAGCGGACCAGCTCCAGGTCGTCATGGTCCTTGACCAGCGTGCCGAGGGTGGCGGTGGCGGTGGCGGCGTCGAGGCCGTTGGCGCCGAGGAAGGCGAGCGCCTGCGACCAGTCGATCGTCTCGGCGACCCCGGGCCGCTTGGCCACGTCGAGGCGGCGCAGGCGCGACACGGCCAGGGCGACCTGCCGGGCGAGCGTCTCGGGCACCTGCGGGGCGCGGACCCGCACGATCTCCACCTCCCGTTCCACCGAGGGGTGGTCGATCCAGTGGTAGAGGCAGCGCCGCTTGAGCGCGTCGTGCAGCTCGCGGGTGCGGTTGGAGGTGATCACGACCGCGGGCGGCCGTTGCGCCGCGACGCGGCCGATCTCAGGGATGGTGACCGCGAACTCGGCGAGGATCTCCAGCAGGAACGCCTCGAACTCGTCGTCGGCGCGGTCGAGCTCGTCGATCAGCATGACGGCCTGGTCGCCGGCCCGGACGGCGGCGAGCAGCGGCCGCTCGACCAGGAACTCAGTGCCGAACAGGTCAGCCTGGCGGTCGCCGAGCTGCGCGGCCCGCACCGCGATCAGCTGCCGGGAGTAGTCCCATTCGTAGAGCGCCTGGCTGGCGTCGATGCCCTCGTAGCACTGCAGCCGTACCAGGGTCCGGCCGAGCAGCTCCGCCAGGACCTTGGCGACCTCGGTCTTGCCCACGCCGGCCTCGCCCTCCAGCAGCAGCGGCTTGCCGAGGGCGAGCGACAGGTAGATCGCGGTGGCAAGGCCGCGATCGGCCAGATAGGCATGCTGGCCGAGCGCGGCCTCCAGCTCCTCAATGGATCCGAACGTGACCCCGGACGGGAGCGCGCCCTCACTCATCGGCATCGAGCGCGCTCCGCGCCCCGGATCGTCTTCGGCTTCAGCGTCAGCGCGATCGTGCCTCCTCGATAGCGCGGCGGGTCAGGACCTTGGCCAGGTGCCGGCGGTAGTCGGCGCTGGCGAGGGCGTCGTTGGGCGGGCTGGTGCCCTCCAGCGCCTGCTCGGCGGCTGCGGCCGGGTCGGCGCCACCAGCGAGGGCCTGCTCGACCCCGCTGGCGCGCAGCGGAACCTCGCCCATGTTGGTGAGCGACACGGCGGCGCTGCCGTCGCGGGCCAGCGCGGCCACTCCCACGATAGCCCAGTCCTGCGCGCGCGGGTGGAACTTCTGGTATGACCAGCCAGCGTCCGGGACCTTCGGCACCCGGATCTCGGTCAGCAGGTCCCGCGGCCCGATCGCCGACTCGAACAGGCCCGTCCAGAACCCGGCCGCCGGCAGCGTCCGCGTCCCCTCAGGCCCCTGCACCACCAGCTCCGCGTCCAGCGCCAGCAGCACCGTGGGGACGTCGGAGGCCGGGTCGGCGTGAGCCACCGAGCCGCCGATGGTGCCGCGGTGGCGCACCTGCGGGTCGCCGATCTCCCCAGCCGTGTGGGACAGCAGGGGGCACTGCGAGCGCAGCAGGTCGCTCTTGTGGACGTCCTCGTGGGTGGTGAGGGCGCCGATGGCGATGTGGTCGCCGCCGTCGCGCACGTAGCTCTGGTCCGGCAGGCGGCCGATGTCGATCAGCATGGTCGGCGCGGCCAGGCGCAGCTTCATCAGCGGCAGCAGCGAGTGCCCGCCAGCGAGCAGCTTGGCGTCCTCGCCGTGCTCGCCCAGCAGCGCGATGGCATGGTCGGCCGACGTGGCCACCTCGTAGTCGAACGAAGCCGGGATCACCCCTGGCCTCCTTCCCTGGCGTTCGCCTTGGCGTTCGAAATCGCTCTCCAGACGTGCTCGGCGCTGACCGGCAGGTCGACGAACTCGACGCCGACCTGGCGTACCGCGTCGGCGACCGCGTTGACCACCGCGGGCGGCGCGGCGATCGTGCCGGCCTCGCCGACGCCCTTGACGCCGAGCGGGTTGGTGGTCGAGGGGGTCTCGACCCGGTCCAGTGTGTAGGAGGGCAGCTCGGCGGCGGACGGGATCCTGTAGGTGGCCATGTTGCCGGTCATCAGGACGCCGTTCTCGTCGTACTGGGCCTCCTCGTACATCGCCTCGGCGATGCCCTGGGCGATGCCGCCCATGATCTGGCCGTCGACGATCATCGGGTTGATCACGTTGCCGCAGTCGTCGACCGCCACGTACTTGACGATCTCGACCGTGCCGGTCTCGGGGTCGACCTCGACCACGCAGACGTGGGTGCCGGAGGGGAAGGTGAAGTTCGGCGGGTCCCACACGGCCGTCTCCTCCAGGCCCGGCTCGACCCCGGCGGGGAGGTTGTGCGCGGTCCACAGCGAGAAGGCGACCTCGGGGATGGTCTTGGTCTTGTCTGGGGCACCAGCGACCTGGAAGCGGCCGTTGACCCACTCCAGGTCCTCCTCGGCGACCTCCAGCTCGTGGGCGGCGACCGTCTTGGCCTTGGCGCGGACCTTCTCGGCCGCTTTGAACAGGGCGGTGCCGCCGACCGCGAGGCTGCGGCTGCCGTAGGTGTCCAGGCCGAGCGGGCTGATGGCGGTGTCGCCGTGCAGCACCTCGACGTCGTCGGGGGTGACCCCGAGCGCGTCGGCGGCGATCTGCGACCAGGAGGTCTCGTGCCCCTGGCCGTGCGGCGAGGTGCCGGTCACCACGGTCACCTTGCCGGTCGGGTGGCAGCGGATGGTGGCCGCCTCCCA
The DNA here is from genome assembly GCA_036395655.1 of Actinomycetota bacterium. Lineage (GTDB taxonomy): Bacteria > Actinomycetota > CALGFH01 > CALGFH01 > CALGFH01 > DASWDC01. The sequence goes on from DASWDC010000264.1 coordinate 2,823, forward strand.
GCCGCCGGCCCCGCCCTTCAGGGCCGCGATGATCTGGGACGGCGCCACCCCGCAGGCCTCGATGTAGGACGACAGGCCGATGCCGAGCAGCTTGCCGTTGCGGGGGCCTTCCTGCTGCTGCTTGCGCAGCTCGTCGTAGCCGACCAGCGCCTTGGCCCGGTCCAGTGCGGCGCCGTAGTTGCCGGAGTCGAAGAAGACGCCGCTGGCGACGGCGGTCGGCTCGCTGAACGGCGGGATGAAGTTGAGCGCGCGGACGTCGGCGGGGTCGCGGCCGACCCGCCGCGCCAGCGCGTCCATGATCCGCTCGATGGCGTAGCAGGCCTCGGGACGGCCGGCGCCCCGGTAGGCGTCGGTGGGGGTCTTGTTGGTGAACACCGCGGTGCAGCTGAAGGCGTAGGCGTCGCAGCTGTAGGACCCGTGGTACAGGAACGCCCCGAGGATCGGGATGATCGGCGACAGCAGCTGGTGGTAGGCGCCCATGTCGGCGAGCAGGCCGACGCGCACGCCGAGCAGCTTGCCCTCATCGGTGGCGGCGACCTCCATGTCCTGGATGACGTCGCGGCCGTGGATGGTGGCGAGGTAGCCCTCGGAGCGTTCCTCGATCCACTTGACCGGGGTGCCGAGCCTGCGGGCGACCGCCAGGGCGATGAACTCCTCG
>DASWDC010000265.1:0-10815 GCA_036395655.1 Actinomycetota bacterium
TAGCGGCACCTGCTTGTCCTGGGCCTCTTCAAGCACCCGGCGGTTGAACTCCAACCAGCTCAGTTCGCGGTTGATATACAACGACGGGTCATCCAGGGCGGGGACGACCGGCGTGATGGGGACAGCCGGGACAGCCGGGACAGCCGGGACAGCCGGGAACGGGGCGCCGACGACGACTTCATGGCGATCGCCAATGCCCTCCAGCTTCACCGACAGGGGCGCAGGCGCCGCACCCGATAGGCGAACGGCTCGCGGACCAGCTCGCAGCCTGGCCCGGTGGGGCGCATACACTGTCGCGGTCCGACCCCGCCCGCAGGAGCCGTGCCGTGACCAGCACCGAACGCCACGACCGCCGGCCTGGTGAGCTGCTGCCCTACGGGACGCCCTACCTGATCGGCGACCCGGCCGCCGCCCGCCACGGCCTCACCGAGCTGCGCCGCGCCCTCGCCCACGCCGGCGTGGTCGCCGAGGCGGCCGTCGCCCGCCCCGCCAGCGCCAGCGCCGCGCGCCGGCTGGCCGAACGCGCCCTCAATGGCGGTGCCCGCCTCCTGGTCGCCGTCGGCGCCGATCCGATCGCCCATGGCCTGGTCGAGGCGCTGCACGCGGCTGACGCTGCTCATGAACCCGACCGGGCCCTCGGCCTGGTCGGGCTCGGACGCCAAGACCTCGCCGCCACCTTCGGGTTGCCCGACGACCCGGAGCGAGCGGCCAGCCACCTGCTCGGGGTGGGGGTGTTCCTCGCCGACCTCGGGCGGGCACGCTGGCAGGGCCCGGACAGCGTCCAGCGCAGCGGCGTCTTCGCCAACAGCGCCGAACTCGGCTACCCGGCAGAGGTCTCCAGCCGCCTGCAGCGCGCCACCAGGGCAGGCCGCGCCGGCCGTCTGGCCGCCTCGGTCACCGCGCTCGCCCGCAGCCACGGCACCCCCGTCCGGCTCACCCTCGACCACACCACCGTCGAGTTCCGCCTCGCCGGGCTGGTGGTCGCCAACGGCCAGTTCACCATGGGTCGCATGAAGGTCGCCCCGCGCGCCCTGCCCGACGACGGCCGCATGAACGTGCTCGCCTTCGAAGGCCAGCCGCTCACGATCTACGCCCGTTCCCGCGAGCTGTACTACGGCACCCACCTGCCCCACCCCCAGATCCGCGAATACCAGTCCAAACTGGTTGAGGTCGCCACCGCCGAGCCGCTCACCCTCGCCCTGGACGGCTGCCGGGTGCCTGGCGGCCCACCGCTGGCCGTGGACGTGCTGCCCAAGGCGCTGCGCATCAAGATCTGATCAAGGCCTGAACGATCCGCGCGAGTTTCCGTCGTAGTCTGAGATCGGCAGGTTGGGGCATCGCCGCGAAGCGGGCAGCCAGGTAGGATCTGCCCATGACTCCGACACCCACTTCGACCGGGTACGCCGACCGCCTGGCCCGCGCCCGCCAGGAGCTGGTCGCCCGCGGGATCGACGCCCTGCTGCTCGGCCCATCGGCCGACCTGGTCTACCTCACCGGCTACTCGGCGCCGCTGCTGGAGCGGATGACGCTGCTGGTGGTGCCGGCCAATGGCGAGCCGCGCCTGGTGGTGCCGGCGCTTGAGGCGCCGCTCGCCGAGGAGCAGCTCGACGACGTGCCCCTCCAGGTGGCGGCCTGGCAGGAGACCGAGAACCCGGTCGCGCTGGTCCGTGCCGCCCTGGACGCCAGCGCCGCGCTGGACGTCACCGGCGCGGCCGGGGGACGGCTGGCGGTTGGGGACCGGCTGTGGAGCACCTTCCTGCTGCGGCTGCAGGTGGCGCTGCCGACGGCCAGCTTCACGGTCGCCTCGACCATCACCCGAAGTCTGCGCATGATCAAGGACACCGAGGAGCTGGACGCGCTCAGCCGCGCCGCCGAGGCGATCGACGAGGTGGTCGAGCAGCTCACCGACCTGCACTGGATCGGCCGCAGCGAACAGGACCTGGCCAGGGAGCTGGACCAGGCGATCCGCGCCGCCGGTCACGAGGAGACCTGCTTCGTGATCGTCGGGTCCGGACCCAACAGCGCCAGCCCCCACCACGAGCCCGGCGACCGCGTGATCCAGGCCGGCGACGTGGTGGTGGTCGACATCGGCGGCCGCCTCGACGGCTACTGCTCGGATACGACCCGCACGCTGGTGATCGGCGAGCCGCCCGAGGGGTTCCTGGAGTTGTATGAGGTGCTCCGCTACGCCCAGCTCGCCGGCTGCCAGGCGGTCCGCCCGGGGGTGCCGGCGTCCGCCGTCGACAAGGCCTGCCGGGACGTGATCGAGCAGGCCGGCTACGGCAGCTACTTCATCCACCGCACCGGCCACGGCATCGGCCTGGAGGAGCACGAGGACCCCTACCTCGTCACCGGCAACGACGAGCCGATCGAGCCGGGCATGGCCTTCTCGATCGAGCCGGGCATCTACCTGCCCGGCAAGTTCGGCGCCCGCATCGAGGACATCGTCATCTGCCCGGACCCGGACCTGGAACCTGATCCAGACGCGCCCGGGGCGTTCCGGCTCAACCGGACCTCCCGCAAGCTGCGGGTGGTCGACGCCTGACCGTGCCATGGACGGCCGCCGGCCGAGCATGCAAGCGAGCGGAGGAATGCCGTTCATGGGAGGCCGGCGGAGGCGGAGGCGGCAAGCCTGGTGCCCTCGCTGTGACGAGCTGCGTCCCGGCCGGGCCGGCGGGCAGTGCCTTGCCTGCCGGGCCCGGCTGGTCGCCCTCCCCGGGGTAGCGGCGCCCGCCCCCGACCCAGCCCGCGCCGCCATGGCGGGGCGCCTGCGGGCCCTGCTGCCAGGGCTGCGCGCGGTCGCGCTCACCCTCGGCGCGGCGGCGCTGGTGGTCGGCTCCTTCGTGGCGGGACGGACGACCCGGTCCAGCGCCGCCGCGCAGGGGGCCAGCGGCGTCACGGCGGCCTCGCCATCCGCCGCCGCGACGACCGCGACGACCCAGCCCGGGCCAGGGGTGCGCCCATTCGGCTGGCACGCCAGCCACGGGCAGGTCACCGTCACCCTGCGCAGCATCGAGAACGGCTCCGACTTCAGCACCGTCGTCCTGGACGTCGCCGGGCTGGCCGGCGGAGTCACCGCCTTCAACGGGCTGCGCATCGAAGACGCGCGCGGCAACGACCTCACCGGGGAAGGCACCGCCACCAAGGAACCAGTCGGCAGAGATCGCAGCGGGTTCCAGCTGGGCGGCGGCACCGACTACCTGGTGCAGTTCAACCACCCGATCGACTTCGGCGCGGTGGCACGGGTGGAGCTGCACAGCCTCACCATCGTCCAGCCGACCGAGGAGCTGGTGTCCGGAAGCCTCTTCGACCCCGCGCTGCGGCGCAGCATCGACCAGAACGGCCAGGCGACAGCCACCGCGACCCAGCCCTGCCCGACCTGCCGGCTCCTGCTGCGCTGCACCACCTGCAAGGTCACCCGCATCCTCGGCAGCGCCTACCGGCACGGCCGGGTGGTGCTGCTGTTCACGCCGGCCGACCCCGCCCACTCGCTGATCACCGACGACCAGAGCTCCGAGGTCGACGCCCCCAACGGGCAGGTCTCCATCGACACGCAGCCCCTCGCCAGCGGCGGCACGATGATCACCTTCCAGGCGTCGAGCTTGGCGCTGATCTCGCCGGCCGGTCGGCCCACCATGGCCTTCACCACCCACGTGTTCGCCAGCCGGCAGCTGGTGGCCCAGGGGCCGTGGCGGATCGCCCAGACCAGCGGCGGAGCGGGGGGCTAGCCGATGGCGGCCTGGTGCCCACGCTGCGACGAGCTCCGCCCCGGCGACGGCCGCGGAGCAAGCCTCAGCCGCTGCCCGGAGTGCGGCGCCGCGCTGGCTGACCTGGCGCGGCCACGGCCGGGCGGCCGCGCCGCCGCCGCTGACCCGGCCGCGGACGCGGCGTTCCCGGTCAGCCTCCAGCCGCCACGGTCGCGGCTGCGGGCCGCGCTGCTGGTGACGGCGCTCGCCCTCAGCGGTCTTGGCTACGTCGCCGGCCACGCCGGCGGGCCCGGATCAGGGCCAGGGTCGGGAGCCCGCGCCGGTGCCGGGGCGGCCTCGTCGACCACCGCATCGACCTCGACCAGCACCCTCCCCGGACCGTTGCAGGGCCCGGGGCGGCGCGACCAGCAGCTGATCCCGCAACCCGAGCGGCGGGTGCTGGGCTGGCACGCCAGCGACGGCCGGGCCACCCTCACGCTGGAATCGATCGCCCGAAGCGGCGCTCAAAATGACACCAACAGCGACGCCACCGCCGTCCTGACCGTCCGGGTGGACGGGCTGCCAGCCGGCCAGCACCTGCTCGGCCTGCAGGGACTCGAGCTGCTGGACGCCGGTGGTGGCGTGTATGCCACCCCGGTGGTCGCCAGCATCGGCAGGCAGCGCGGAGTGACCGCCAACCTCGACGAGAGCGGCAGTGGCCCCGGGAGGTACCTGGTGTCGCTCGGTCCCGCCCCGAGCACGGCGACGCTGGCCACGGTGCGGGTCCGGGCCCTGATCGTCAGCCGGCCGCCAGACGTCGCCGTGCCGCTCGGCAGCGTCCCGCCCGGCGCCGGGCCGTCGGCGGCTCTCCAGGCGCTGCCGGAGGGCCTCCACGACAACCTCCAGGTGCCCTTGGAAGTGGCCCCTGACCTCGGCCGCAACGCCGCCACGGTCGAGCTGTCAGCCGCCTTCGTGAGCGCCCACCGGGCGGTGCTGGTCGCCACCGTCGACCTGAACGGCACCGGCAACTTCTCCGGCCAGGAGGCGGTGGTAGCGTTCACCAGCGGGCTGGTCGCCGACGGCCGCGAGGTCTGCGCCCGCACCGACGTGTTCAGCGCGAGCCAGAGCGAGATCCCCTCGATCACCCTCGACTGCCCGGCCAGCCTCACGGCGGCGGCGCGGCTCAGCGCGACCTTCGGCAGCGCCACCAGCACCGTCGCCTTCCAGCGGACCATCACCCGCTGACCCCGCGCGGGCCACTACCACTCGAACTCGCGGCTCGACGCCGGCGTCGGGCGGTCGCTGACCGGCCCCGGCCCGGGACCCTGCGGCGAGGTCGCGGGGGGCGCTCCGGGCTGGCTGCCGCTGCCGCCGCCGTCGTCGCGACGAGGCTCAAGCTGGCGCGGCAACGCGTCGACCAGTGCCGGCTGGTGCCAGTTCTCGCCGATCAGCTCGAGCACCGGGCGGAAGGCCGGGGTGGTCCTGGCCACCGCCTTGGCCTGCATCAGCTCCTCGATCTCCTCGCCGTAGATCTCTTCCTTCTCCAGCAGCCGCTCGGCAAGCGCCCTGACCGCCGGCTCGTTGCGGCGCAGCAGCTCCACAGCCTCCCGCTTGCAGTCCGCCAGCAGCTCGCGGATCGCGTCGCGGGTGTGCGGGTCCTCAAGCATGGCTTGGATCGCGCCGCCGGTGTACGGGTTGTCGCCAAGGACCCCGTAGGAGAGGACACTGTCACCCATCGCGAAGTAGCCCAGCATCTGGGCCGCGAGACTGCTGGCGTTTCTCAGGTCTGAGCTGGGACCGTGGGTGGTGTCGCCGAACCAGATCTCCTCGGCTGCCAGACCGCCCAGGAACATGACGATCCAGCGGCGCTTGTCCTCGCTCAGCTCGCTGAAGCTCTCCTCCAGCGGGATCGGGTAGACGTGCCCGCCGGTGCCGCCGCGTGGGACGATCGTGGCGATCCCGATCTGGTGGTCGGTCATCAGGATGTAGCAAAGGACCGCGTGCCCTGCCTCGTGGAACGCGGTCATCTGGCGGTCGCGTGCCGAGGGCTTCCTGCTGTCCTTGATGCCGAACTGCTCGGTGGTCTTGGCCGACCACAGGTCGGCGAAGTTGAGCTTCTCGCGGCCGTCGATCAGCGCCATGATCAGCGCCTCATTGACCAGGTTCTTGATCTGCGCCGGGCTGAATGCGTAGGTGGCCCGGGCCAGGCGCGCGACGTCGACGTCCTCGTGCGGCACCTTGTCCAGGTAGTACCTGATGATGTCCATGCGGCCGTCGGCCCTGGGCAACCCGACGTGGAGCTTGCGGTCGAAGCGTCCCGGCCGCAGCACCGCCGGGTCCAGGGTGGAGGCCTGGTTGGTCGCGCCGATCACCATCACGTTGTACTGCGGGATCTTCGGCTTGCCGAGGTGCAGGATGCGCTTGACGTGCCGCCAGAACCCCTTCGGCATGGTCAGGCCGTCCATCTGGATCAGCAGCTCGTTGACGTACATCGAGCCCATGCCCATGCCCCCCGGCATGATGAAGCGCATCGGGCCGCGGACATCGTCTGCTGGCGTCCTGTCTGATGTGGGGGAGATCGCCCCGCGGCTGCCAGCCACCGCGTCCAGCTCGTCGATGAAGATCACCGCGCCGCCGTACTTCTGTGACATCTTCCGTGCCCGGCGGAACAGCCTGGCGATCCGGATGTTGCCGACACCCATGAACATATTGTTGAAGCTGGTGCCCGAGGCGTACAGGAACGGGACTTTGGCCGAGCCGGCGATCGCCTTGCCAAGCAGCGTCTTGCCGGTCCCGGGCGGGCCTTCGAACAGGATGCCGTGGGGCGGGTAGCCGCCGGCGTCGCGGAACTTCTTGAAGCCCTGGAACAGGGTGAGGGCTTCCTTGGTCGACTCGACGATCTCGGGCTGGCCGCGCACGTCGTCGAAGGAGACGTCGTACTCGCGCGGGTAGATCGTGTACTGCCGGCCGCGCGCCAGGAACAGGAAGATCCCAAGGATCTGCACGATCCCGATCAGCAGGAAGAACATCAGGTACATGGCGTAGCCGAGCAGCTGCGATGGCGCGGCCGTGGTCGCCTTCAGAATGTTGAACTTCGGCGCCAGCGGATGGCCGGTCTTGATCAGGTAGGCTCGCCAGGTCGGGTCGACGCGTGGGTCGCCCCCGAGGACGTTCCACCAGTCCAGGCCGCGCGCACCCCGGTACATCCAGTACAGGATCGGGATCGCGATCGCCCAAAGGACGAGGAGCGTGAACAGGATCTTGACGGATTTCTTGAAGGTGTAGCGTAGTACGTTATTCAAGGAAGCCCCGCCTTCCCAAGCCGCCGCCAGTCGTCTCCCCGCCCCAGCAGTATGCGCCGAGCCTCGTTGAACTGCTACAGCCGTACGAGCGCCGGGCAGAACGGGCGGCTTGCTGTCTACCCGTTTGCCCGCCCTGCGCCTTTACAGCGCAACGCCCCTGCCTCCATATTGTCGTGGCCGCCCGGCGCTAAACCTATCGACCTATCGGCAGGTTGCGGACGGTTCGAAAGGAGGAGCTTCGACCGTGCCCGGCCTCGCGTTGATCGCCCGGACTGTCTGGGGCGTGGCGGGTGTGGCCGGCCTCGAAGCGCGCGGCGGCAACGGCGCGGTCTCCGGCAGCCGCCACGACCTCGCCGTGCTGGTCCACGACGGGCGCGTCGCGGCGGTCGTGCCCGCCGTCGAGGTCGCCGCGCTGCGGCCCGACCGGGTCGTCGATCTCGGCGACGCGACCCTGCTGCCCGGGTTCGTCGACGCGCACGTGCACCTGACCGCCACCGGGCTCGCCCTCGGCGGCGGCGTGGACCTGCGCGCCGCCCGCTCGGCCGCCGACCTGCTCGAACCGGTCCGGCAGGCCGCCGCCGGCCTGCCGGCGGGGGAGCTGCTGTGGGGCCACGGCTACGACGAGAGCAGCTTCCTCACCCCGGCGCTGCCGACCGCGGCGCAGCTGGCCGACGCCGCCGGCGGGCGCCCCGTGTACCTGTCGCGCGCCTGCGGCCACCAGGCGCTGGCAACCCTCGACCTGCTGGAGCGCGCCGGCGCGCTGGGCGCCACCGGGTGCGAGCGCGACGGCGCCGGGCAGCCCACCGGGGTGGTGCGCGACGACGCCAACCACCAGGCCCGCCGCCACGCCTTCGGGGCGCTGCCGGCACGGACCATCGTCGCCGCCCAGGACCGTGCCCTGGCGCTGGCCGCCCGGCGCGGGATCGCCTGCGTCCACGAGATGGGCGGCCCCGGCATCTCCAGCCGGCGGGACTTCGAGCTGCTGCTGGAGCGCGGCCACCGCCTCCCGGTCGAGGTGCTCTGCTACTGGGGCGACCTGGACCTCGACTTCGTCGCCACACGCAAGCTCGCCCAGGTCGGCGGCGACCTGTTCCTGGACGGGTCGCTTGGCGCCCACACCGCCGCGTTGTCGACCCCCTACGAGGACTGGCCGGAGGCCAGCGGCTCGCTCTACCACGGCGACGCCGACCTCACCGACCTGTACGTCCGCGCCAGCCTGGCCGGCGTCCAGGTGGCCGTCCACGCCATCGGCGACGTCGCCATCGGCCAGGCGCTGCGTTGCGCCCGCCGGGCGGCGCGGACGGTCGGGCCGACCGCCTTCCGGGCGCTGCGCCATCGGGTCGAGCATGCCGAGCTGCTCGGCTCCGACGGCGCCGACCGCATGGCCGAGCTGGGCCTGGCGGCCGGGGTGCAGCCCGGGTTCGACGCGGTCTGGGGCGGCCCCGGCGGCCTCTACGAGCGCCGTCTCGGCAGCCGCCGGGCCAAAAGCATGAACCCGTTCGCGGACCTGTGGCGCCGCGGCGTGCCGATGGGCGGGTCGTCGGACTCGAACGTCACCCCGATGGATCCCTGGCACGGCATCGCCGCCGCCGTCCATCATCACCGCGCCAGCCAGCGGCTCGGCCTGCCGGTGGCGCTGGAACTGTTCACCCTCGGCGGCCGGGTCCTCGGCCGCCAGGAGCGGGTCACCGGGCGGATCCGGCCGGGCCTGCGCGCCGACCTGACCGCCTTCCCCGGCGACGTCCTGACTGCCGACCCGCGGAAGCTGCAGCGCCGCGAGGCGCTGTTCACCCTGGTCAGAGGCCGGCTCGCCCATGGCCCCGCGGAGCTTTCGGTGGAGTCGGCGGCCAGCGCCGCCGACCGCGCCTGAGCGGCCGCCCCGCGCCGGCCTGCCTGCCCTCCTGCCTGCCCTGTGGATAACCAGAACCGGGTGGCGGCGAGGTCACTACACTCATGCAGAGCCCGCCGTGCGGGGTGGGGGGTACAGGGCCGACCGAACGACAGCGACAGCGACAGCGAAGGAGTTGGAGGACATGGCCACGTTTCGCGTCACCTATTCCACGTTGTCCGCCGACAACGAGGAGTTGCAGGCCGGCTACGAAGCCGGACTGAAAACCGCTCGGTCCTGGCTCGACCAGACATTCCCGGCATACGTCAACGGCGAGGCTCGCGGCGACGGCCCCGCCTTCGAGCTGAGCAGCCCCAACGACGAGCACCTCCGGCTCGCCACCTTCCACGCCGCCACCGAACGCGACCTCGACGACGCGATCACCGCTGCCAAGGCCGCCTTCCCCGCATGGTCCGGGATGCCCTGGCAGGAACGAGTGGCGATCCTGCGCCGCTGCGCCGACGTCATCAGCGAGCGCACCAACGAGCTCGCCGCCCTGATGAGCCTCGAGGTCGGCAAGAACCGCCTTGAAGCCCTCGGCGACGTCGCCGAGTCCGCCGACCTGATCCGCTACTACTGCCAGCAGGTCACCGACAACAACGGCTTCGACCGCCAGATGGGCCAGCTCTCCGCCGGTGAGCACACCCGCAGCGTGCTGCGGCCCTACGGCGTCTGGGCGGTGATCAGCCCGTTCAACTTCCCGATGGCGCTGGCCGCCGGGCCATCGGGCGGCGCGCTGGTCGCTGGCAACACGGTGGTGCTCAAGCCCTCCCCGCAGGGCTCCTTCACCGGCGTCAAGCTCTACGAATGCCTACGCGACGCCGGCCTGCCCGCAGGGGTCCTCCATTTCCTGCCCGGCGGGGATGAGGTCGGCGCGGCGCTGGTGCGCCACCCCGGCGTCGACGGGATCACCTTCACCGGCTCCTACCAGGTCGGCATGGAGATCTACCATCGCTTCGCCGGCAGCTACCCCAAGCCGGTCGTCTGCGAGATGGGCGGCAAGAACCCCGCGATCGTCTCCGCCAACGCCGACCTCGACCTGGCTGCCGAAGGGGTCATGCGGGCGGCGTTCGGGTTCAGCGGCCAGAAATGCTCGGCCTGCTCGCGGGTGTACGTGGAACGGCCCGTCTACGACGAGTTCACCGCCAAGCTCGCCGACAAGGCCCGCGCGCTGACCGTCGGCGACCCGACCGAGCGTGCCGTCTACATGGGTCCGGTGATCGACCGCGCGGCCGTCGCCCGCTTCGAGCAGGCCGTCGAGGAGGCTCGCAAGGACGGCCGCGTCCTCGTCGGCGGCGACGTCCTGGCAGGCGACCTGCCTGACGGCAATTACGTCGCCCCGACCGTGGTCGCCGATCTGCCACCCGACCACCGGCTCTTCAAGGACGAGCTGTTCGTGCCGTTCGTGGCGGTCGCCGCGGTGGACTCCCTCGACGAGGCGCTGGCACGCGCCAACGACACCGAATACGGCCTCACCGCCGGGTTCTACTCCACCGACACCGACGAGGTCCGGCGTTTCCTCGACCGGATCGAGGCAGGGGTGGTCTACGTCAACCGCCGCGCCGGCGCCACCACCGGCGCCTGGCCGGGAATCCAGGGGTTCGGCGGCTGGAAGGGCTCCGGCAGCTCCGGCAAGGCCGGCGGCGGCCCCTACTACGTGCAGCAGTTCCTCCGCGAGCAGTCGCAGACGATCATCGACTGAAACCGACTGGTCAAGCTGACCGAGGGAGGTGCCGGTGGTCGACGACATGGCCGCCAGCCCGCAGGGGGAGAGCCCCCAGGCGAACAAGGTCGTCAGCATGCGTGAGGCGGTCGCCGAGCTGGTCCGCGACGGCGACACGCTGGCGATCGAGGGGTTCACCCACCTGATCTCGTTCGCCGCGGGGCATGAGGTGATCCGCCAGCGCAAACGCGACCTCACCCTGTGCCGGCTCACCCC
>DASWDC010000266.1:0-5232 GCA_036395655.1 Actinomycetota bacterium
GGCCCGGAATCCCCGGGTCGTGCCGTGGTGCGGCGCTGCGCGCCCACCCAGGCGATCCTCCTCGACGGCCCCTGCTGCGTGGTCCGCTACGAGCTGGAGCTGGGGGACGGCTCGGGGCGGGTGGTGCCCGCGCTGGTCAGCGGCCGCCTCTTCACCGAGCCCGCCACCGCGGCCCGCTACGCCGCCGAGCGGCTCGCCCCGCTCGCCGAGCGGGTGCGGGGTCGCGCGGAGGTGGCCCCGTTCGCCCGCGCCGCCGCGGTCATCGAGCCGCTCGGCATGGCGGTCCACGCCTTCCCGGTCGACGGTGAGCTGCCCACGCTGGTCGACGCGACCGATCCCGGAGTGGCCGCACGCGCCCTCGGCGAGCTGCTGGCCGCCAGCGGGCACGGGCAGGCGGCCGCGCCCGGCCAGGTCGCCGGCTGCCGGGTCGAGCCGGTCCACTACAACCGCCGCCGCCGCTGCATGCTCCGCTACCGCCTGGACCTGGCCGGGGGAGGGCAGCTGGTCCTCTACGGCAAGGTCAGCAACGACGGCGCCGGGGAGCGCACCCCGGCGGTCGTCGCCGCCCTCCGCGACGCCCTCGACCGGGCGGGGACGCGCTTCACCGTCCCCGAATGCCTCGGCTTCCGCCCCGACCTGCAGCTGGTCGTGCTGACCGAGATCCCCGGCGTCCCCCAGGTCGCGCAGCTCCTCAAGGCACGCCTGCGGGGCGAGCCCGCCCCAGGCCCAGCGGCGGACGGGCTGACCCTGGAGGACGCCGTCAGCGCCTGCGGGCTGATCGCGGCGGTGCTGCACACCTCGGGAATCCAGCTGGGCGTGGAGCGGCCGCTGGAGCGCGAGCTGGCGGACCTGCGAGCGGAGGTCGCGCCGATCCGGCGGGTCTCGCCGGAGCTGGGCGGGCGCCTCGGCCGCTGGCTCGACCTGGCCGAGGCGCACGCCGCCCCCACCGCGGCGCTGCCCCTGTGCCAGAGCCATGGCGACTTCAGCTACACCCAGCTCATCTTCCACGGCTCCCAGAGCGGGCTGGTGGACTTCGACAACTTCTGCCAGGCCGAGCCAGCGCTCGACCTCGGCCACTTCATGGCCTACCTGCGCTTCGCGGGGGTCAAGGCACGGGGCATGTCGCCCACGGAGCGGGCCGCCCTCGGCCAGGACCTCGCCGCCCGCTTCACCGCCGCCTACACCGGCGCCGGCGGTCCCGCCGAGGCGCTCGCCCGGGTGCCGGTGTACGAGACGGTCAGCCTCGTCCGGCTGGCGGTGCACGCCTGGCAGCGCTTCAAGGGCAACCGGCTCGGCAACGTCCTGACCGTGCTGGACGAGCGCCTGCTTGACACCTGACACCTCGACGTCGAGCTGAGGGGGAACGTATGTGGGAGGGGCTGGGCCGCTTCGCCGCCATGCCGCCCTGGCTGGCCGCGCTCGCCGACCCCGCGCGGGTCGAGGCGGCGCTGCGCCCGGCCGTCCCCGGGCTGCGGCACGCCACCCTCGGCGAGGTGCGCCTGAAACGCAAGGCATGGACCGCCCGCTGCGAGCTGGCCGTGGCCGCCAGCGGCAGCGACGGCCGCCCCGGTGGGCAACCCGGCGGCCCCGCCGTGGACCAGGCCGGCGAGCGCCTGGTCCACCGGGTCGCCACGATCATCCCACCACGCGCTCACGACAAAGACGACGGAGACGACGAAGCTGGCGAGGCCGCGGCGCGGCTGGTCCTGGACCCGGACGAGCAGGTGGAGGCGCCGTTGCCGGCGCTGGCGCTGCTGACCGACCCGGAGCGCGCCCGCGAGCTGCTGGAGCGGGCCATCCGCGCCGGCACGCCCGCCTACCGGGAGCTGCGCATCCTCGGCGTCACACCCAGGGTGATGCGGTATACCCCGGGGAGCCGCTGCACCATCCGCTACCGCCTGGAGCTGGCTCCCGGGTCGCCCGGGCCCGGTGTGGTGGTCGCCAAGACCTATCACCGCTCCGGCAAGGGCCGGATCGCCTGGGAGGGGATGGGGGCGCTGTGGGACTCGCCACTGGCCCGCTCCGAGGTGGTCGCCGTCGCCGCGCCGCTCGCCTGGCTGCCGGAGCTGAACGTGCTGGTCCAGGGCCCGGTCCGCGAGGAGCGGACGCTCAAGGATCTGCTGCTGGAGGCGCTCACCACCGGCGACGAGGCCAACCTCGGCGTCCTGCGCGCCCAGCTGGCCAGGACCGCGGCGGGCCTGGCCGAGCTGCACCGCTGCGGCGCTCCGAGCGCGCAGCTGGTCACCTGGGACGACGAGCTGGCCGAGGTGCGCCAGGTCCTCGACCGGCTCGCCCCGCGTGTCCCCGAGCTGGAGGGCGCGGCCGATCCCTTCCTCGACGACCTGCGCCGCTTCGCCGCCCGCGTCCCCGCCGACCCGGCGCTCCCAGCTCACCGCAGCTTCCGTCCCGCGCAGGTGCTGCTCTACCACGACGAGATCGCCTTCATCGACTTCGACGGCTTCTGCCATGCCGAGCCTGCCCTGGACCTGGCGCTGTTCCGGGCCACCATCCGCGACCTCGGTATCGGCGCGTTCCCGCCGGGGGTCCCGACCGAGACCCGCCTCGACCGCCTCGACCAGCTCTGCGACGAATTCCTCGCCGCCTACGAGCGCCTCGCGCCGGTCTCGCGCGAGCGGGTCGCGCTGTGGGAGGCGCTGGACCTGTTCACCAACGTCCTGCACTCCTGGACCAAGATCCGGCCCGCCCGGCTGGCCCATGCCACCACGCTGCTCCAGCACCATCTCGCCGGCCTTGTTGCGGCGTTCGCACCCCAGATGTGATCAGCTTGATCAACTGGTCCTACCATCAGGCCAGTTGATCACTGCTTTTGGACGGCGGCAGCGGCGAGGAGCGGCGATGGGTCCTGACCCCGCACGGCGTGACCTGCCCGGCGAGTTCGGGCTGGCGGTCGAGAACTTCACCCCCGCGAGGGCGCAGCCGAGCATCGAGCGGATCCTCGCCTACGCCGGCGCCGCCGAGTCGCTCGGCTACCGGTCGCTGTGGGTCTGGGACCACCTGTTCCTCGGCAAACGCCGGCCGTTCCCGTTCCTGGAGGCGCTGTCCACCCTGGCGGCGCTGTCCACTCGCACGTCGGCGGCGGCCCTCGGGACCGGCGTGCTGGTGCTGCCGCTGCGCGACCCGGTGCTGCTCGCCAAGACCGCCGCGACCGTGGACCTGCTGTCGGGCGGGCGGCTCGCCCTCGGCGTCGCCGCCGGCTGGTACGAGCGCGAGTTCCAGGCCTGCGGCGTGCCCTTCAAGCAGCGCGGGCGGCTGTTCGAGCGCAACCTCGAGATCCTCGACCGCCTCTGGCGCGAACCGGAGGTCAGCGGCACCTGGGACGAGCTGGACCTGCGTGGCGTGGCCATGCGGCCGCCGCCGGCCAGCCGGCCCCGCCCTCCCATCCTGATCGGCGGCTACGTCGACCGGGTGCTGCGCCGCGTCGCCACCCGCGGCGACGGCTGGCTGACCTACTTCTACACGCCCGAGAGCTTCCGCCGGTCGTGGACGCGGATCGGCGAGTTCGCCGTCGAGGCCGGCCGCGACCCCGCCACCTTCACCAACGTCGCCCAGGTGCCGCTCTGCGTCGGCGCCTCCTACGAGGAGGCCGACCGTCGCGTGCGCGCCTTCGTCGCCGAGTACTTCGACACCCCCGCCTGGAGCGAGTCCACCCCCGACAGCGCCATCCGCGGCACCCCCGCGCAGTGCGCCGAGCAGGTCGCCGCCTACCGGGCCGCCGGCGTGCGGCACCTCTGCCTGGTACCCGACCAGTACCAGGTCGAGCAGGCCGAGCGGTTCGCCACCGAGGTCCTGCCCCTGCTCGGCCCCCTGCTCGGCCACGGCCAGCAGGGCCAGACCGGGCCGCCGCCCGGACCCGGGGCGACGGCCGAGGCGGCGGAGCCGACCACATGACGGCTCCACCCCCGGTCCGGCTGCGGCCGGTGGCCGACAAGGTGCTGCCCGCCGCCGACGCGGTGGCGCTGGTGCGGGACGGGGACGTCGTCGCGGCGGGCGGGACGCTGTACTCCCGCACGCCGATGGCGCTGCTGTTCGCACTGCTGCGCCGCCGGCCCCGTCCCCGCGGCCTCGCCCTGGTCCGCCCGCTGACCTGCTATGAGGCCGAGCTGTTCCTGGTCGCGGGTGCGGCCGAGCGGCTGATCACCAGCTGGGTCGGGATCGGCATCCCGTGGGGGGTGTCGCGGGTGCTGCGCGAGCTGGTCGGCGGCGGGCGGGCGACCTACGAGGAGTGGAGCCACCTGGCGCTGGGGCTCCGCCTCAAGGCGGGCGCCATGGGGGTGCCGTTCCTGCCCACCGTGACGATGCTCGGTTCCGACCTCGCCCGCCCGGGCGACACCCACGAGCTGGCCTGCCCGTTCACCGGCGAGAAGGTGCTGCTGGTCCCGGCTCTCAACCCGGACGTGGCCCTGCTGCACGTGCACCGCGCCGACCGCTTCGGCAACGCCCAGATCGACGGCTACAGCCACATGGACGCCGACATGGCCACGGCGGCCCGGACGGTGATCGTGAGCGCCGAGGAGGTCGTCGCGCCCGAGGTCATCCGGCGGCGCCCCGACGCCACCGTGCTGCCGCACTTCCTGGTCGACGCGGTGGTCGAGGCGCCGATGGGGGCCTTCCCGCACGAGTGCTACGGCCGCTATGAGGCGGATTTCGCCCATTTCGACGAATACGCGGCAGCGATCCGGCAGGACGGCCTCGCCGCGGTCTCCACCTACCTGGACCGCCACGTCCACGGGCAGCCGGACTTCGCCGCGTTCCTCGCCAGCTTCGGCGCGACGCGCCTGCAGCGCCAGCGGGAGCGGGCCGCGGAGCTGGTGCACCAGTGAGCGGCACTGCTGGCGCGACGCCGTATCGGCCGTCGTATACCGCCCAGGAGCTGATGGCGGTCTCGGCCAGCCGCCTGCTGGAGGACCATCGGGTGGTGTTCGCCGGGGTCGGCCTGCCGCTGCTGGCCTCGATCCTGGCGAAGCGGCGGCACGCGCCGGAGCTGACCATCGTGCTCGAAGGCGGCATCATCGGGCCGGGGATCCTGCCCGGCAGGCTGCCGATCTCCACCAACGAGATGCGAGCGGCCCACCAGGCAACCATGCTGACTCCGATCAGCGAGATCTTCCTGCTGGCACAGCGCGGCTGCTTCCACTACGGCTTCCTCGGCGCCGCCCAGATCGACATGTTCGGCAACATCAACACCAGCGTGATCGGGCCGGCCGGGCGGCC
>DASWDC010000267.1:0-4129 GCA_036395655.1 Actinomycetota bacterium
CGCCTCCACATCGCCATCGCCACCGGCGAGGCGCTGGTGCGCCACGACGCCGCCCGGCGCGGGGGGCAGCGCGTCCTCGGCGACCTGGTCACCACCTGCGCCCACCTGCAGGAGGCGACCCCGACCGGCGCGATCATGGTCACCGACGCCACCATGCAGGCGACCGAACGGACCATCTCCTACGGCCCCGC
Source organism: Actinomycetota bacterium (assembly GCA_036395655.1). Classification (GTDB taxonomy): domain Bacteria; phylum Actinomycetota; class CALGFH01; order CALGFH01; family CALGFH01; genus DASWDC01. The sequence goes on from DASWDC010000267.1 coordinate 192, forward strand.
CAGCATCGTCGCCCTGCGCAACGGCGAACCGGTCACCGTCTGGAGCGCCCTGGAACCCCGCGCCAAAATGCCGCCCGGCACCCGCCCGCGCCGCCTGCCGCCTCTGGTCGCCCGCATGCGCGAGCTGGGCGCGCTGCTGGAGCGCTTCGCCTTCGCCCGCGCCGGCGGCACCCCGCAGCTCGTCGTCGTCACCGGCCCGCCGGGGATTGGCAAGAGCCGCCTGCTCACCGAGTTCTCCCGCGTCGCCGAGGCGGGCATCGACCCCGCCGTCTTCCGCCACGGCCGCAGCCTCGCCTACAACGACGGCATGCGCGCCCTCTCCGAGATCGTCGAGACCGAGGCCGGCATCCTGGAGACCGACTCCGCCGACGAGGCCGAGCGCAAGCTCGAATGGGCCGTCTTCAACGCCATCGACGACCCGGCCGCCGCCGTCTGGGTCAACCGCCACCTCCGCCGCCTGCTCGGCACCAGCGCCGAAGGCCAGCTCGGCGCGGGCGACCGCGAGGAGATGCTGGTCGCCTGGCGCCACTACCTCTACGGCCGCGCCCAGCAGAAGCCGCTGGTGCTCGCCATGGAGGACCTCCACTGGGCCGACGACACCCTGCTCGACTTCATCGAATCCGTGGTCGACCCCGAGATCGCCGCCCAGGCCGGGCAGGTCCCGCTGATCATGGTCGCCGCCGCCCGCCCGGAGCTGCTGGACCGCCGCCCCTCGTGGCTCTCGGGCCGCCCGGGGATCACCGTCGTCCCGGTCGAGCCGCTCGCCGAGGCCGACACCAGCCGCCTGGTCACCGCGCTCCTCAGCCACCACGGCCTCGACGGCGGCCCGGGCGAGGGCACCGCGGGCGGCGACACCGCTCCCGACCCCGCCCTCCTGGCACGGATCGCCGGCAACCCGCTGTTCGCCGAGGAATACGTCCGCATGCTGCGCGACCGCGGCGGCACCGCCACCCTCGACGACCCCGGCCAGCTCCCGGTGGAGGGCGCCCCGGGCACGGTCACCGACGCGCCGGTGCGCCCCGCCCCCGCTCCCCCGCCGATGCCGACGACCGTCCACGCGATCATCGCCGCCCGCCTCGACGCGCTGCCGGCCGACGAGAAGGCCCTGATCCACGACGCCGCCGTGATCGGCCACGTCGGCTGGGTCGGCGCGCTCGCCAGGGTCGGCGGCGGCGAACCCGACGCCGACCGGGAAGCCGTCGAGACGCTGCTGACCCGCCTGGAGCGCAAGGACTTCCTGCTGCGCGCCGAGCGCTCGCGCGTGGCCGGCGAGACCGAGTACCGCTTCCATCATCTGCTGGTCCGCGACGTCGCCTACGGCCAGATCGTGCGTGCCGAGCGGGCCGCCAAGCACCAGCGCGCCGCCGCCTGGATCGAGGCGATCGTCACCGACCGGGCCGCCGAGCACGCCGAGCTGCTCGCCCACCACTACCACTCCGCCTACACCTTGAACCGCGCCGCCGGGATCGAGGCGCCGGGCCTCGCCGCCAAGGCGATGCGCGCCTCCCGCGACGCGGGCGACCGGGTCGCGGCCCTGGGGATCTACGCGGGCGCGAACCGCTACTACTCCGAGGCGCTCGCCCTCTGCACGGCGGCCGACCCGGGCCGCGCGGAGCTGCTGCTGCGCCTCGGCCGGGCGCGCTGCGCCGGCGAGGGCGGCGGCGGCGACGTGCTCCGCGAGGCCCACGCCCTCCTGCTGGAACTGGCCGACCGGACCGCTGCCGCCGAGGCGCAGATGCTGCTCGCCGAGGTCGCCTTCCTGCACGGCAGCGGCGAGGAGCGCGCCGGGCACGTCAACCAGGCCCTCGCGCTGATCGTCGACGCGCCCCCATCGCCCGGCAAGGCCGCCGTGCTGAAGGGCTGCATGCTGCACCTGGTGATCGCCAACCGCCACGCCGAGGCGCTGGAGGTCGCCCGCCAGGTGCGCGGCATGGCCCGCGGGCTCGGCCTCCGCGACCTGGAGGGCAGCGCCCTCGGCACCATCGGCCTCGCCCGGGTGGACGCGGGCGACCCCGGCGGGATCGTGGACCTGGAGAACGCCATCACCATCTTCGAGCAGCTCGGCACCCCCGGCGCGATCATCTGGCACATGAACCTCGCCTACGCCCGCGCCACCCTCGGGGACCTGCCGGGCTGCTTCGCGGCGCTGGCGGCCGGGTCCGAGATGGCCGAGCGCTTCGGCTCGCTGCGCTGGATCCGCGCGATGCGGCTGCAGCGGGTCGCCGAGTACTACTGGACCGGCGAGTGGGACGAGGCCGTCACGATCGTCAACGCGCTGGTCGCCGAATCGGGCGCCGGGAACGGCCAGGCCCGCCACTACCTGGAATGGGAATGCCGCCTGTGGCGCGGGCGCATCCGGTTGGCCCGCGGCCAGGTCGCCGCCGCCCTGGACGACGCCGAAGCCGCCCTCCTGGTGGCCACCGAGGTCGCCGACCCGCAGGCCCTCAACCCGACCCGCACCTTCCGCGCCCGTGCGCTGCTCGCCGCCGGGCGCGACGACGAGGCCCACGCGCTGGCCACCGACCTGCTCACCGGCCTCGGCGGCAGCCTCCTGGGTCCCGAGCTGGGCGTCGACCTCGGCGTGGTGCTCGCCAGCCTGGACCTGCTCGACGGCAGCCCGGCGGAGGCGGAGTCGCCGCTGGCCGGGCTCGGCGTCCCGCCCTCCCGCTGGCGCGACGCGATCGACGCCTTCGTGCGCGGCGGCGCCGCCCGCGCCGCCGACCTCTACGCCACCATCGGCTCCGCCCCCGACGAGGCCCACGCCCGCCTGGAGGCCGCCCGCGACGCCCTCGCCACCGGCCACACCCCCGAAGGCGAAGACCAGCTCAGCTCCGCCCTCGCCTTCTACCGCCAGGTCGCCGCCAGCGCCTACCTGGTCGAAGCCGAAGCCCTCGAATCCACCCTGGTCCGCGAACCCTGAGGCGAACCCTGAGGCGATCCCGGAGCCCGCTCCGGGTCGCGTTCCAGCCTCCGGCCGCGCATAGCGGGGACGAACGGCAGCGCCACGCGGCACGGGGAGGAGCGAGTTGGCGGGACCCGATCACCCCGGGCCCGGGCCCGGACCCGGGAACCCGGACGGTCCCCAGCGAGGAGACCCGGAGCAGCAACGGCATCAGACGCGCGCCGCAGCGACGAGCCAACCATGATGCAGCTCCCCGTCGCGGGGATCTCGCAGGAGCGCCGCCAGGCCCGCGCCGAGCTCGCAACGGAGGTCGAGCTCGGCGTCCGGACCCGCCACGGCGACCTCCGAAAAGCGCTGGCCGAGCTCGAACGTCAGGGCCCCCAGGACTCCCCCGTTCGGCATCAGCTGGCGCTGGCGGCCGTCCACCTGGACCTCGGCGAGGTCCAGAAGGCCCGCGGGCAGGAGCCGACCGAGCTCTGGAACGCGGACAGCCGGGTGACAACGGCGATGAGGCTGGCGGACCGCGCGCCCGACGAGGTCAGAGCCGCCGCGCAACTGGAGGCCTACGGGTTCGCCGCGCTGTACGCCAACCGTAGTGACGTCGGGCTGCGCCTCAACGTCCTGCCCCACCTCGACCGCGCCGGTCAAGCGCTCACGGAGCTGCACCCGGAGTGGGTGACGACCAGCGCCTACGGCGACCGGGTAGCGCCCCTCCTGCAGGGGCTGCACAGGCTCGAGACGCAGCTCGCCGAGCGGCTCCTGGACCGGGGCGACCCGCAGGCCAAGTTCTGGATCGACCCGCTCGGAACCCCGCCGGAAGGTCATCCGCTGTGGCCATACCATCAGCGCGTCAAGCTCCTGGCGGGGATCCGGTTCGGCGGGGAGCTGGCCGGCGAAGCCGCGCTCGACAAGACCACGGCGATCGCGCATGCCTTCTCCGAGCAGGACCAACCGGCCGAAGCAGGCAAGACCTACCTGAGCATGACCGGCGTGTTCCTGGGTGAGGCGTCCAGATACCGCACAAAGGGCCCCCTCG